>JBDTXV010000375.1:0-3197 GCA_040006015.1 Caldimonas sp. | reverse complement strand
CCGCCGCGCATCCTGCTGACCGGTGCCACGGGCTACATCGCATCGCACACCTGGGTCGCGCTGCTCGAGGCCGGATTTCGCGTCGTCGGGGTCGACAACTTCTCGAACAGCTCGCCACAGGTGCTGGAGCGCCTGACGACGCTGAGCGGGTCGGTGCCCGACTTCGTCGAGGCCGATGTCCGCGACGCGGCGGCGATCGACGCGATATTCGCGCGTGAGCCGGTCGACGCGGTCGTCCATTTCGCCGCATATAAGTCCGTCGGCGAAAGCGCGGTGAAACCGCTCGCCTATTTCGCGAACAACATCGGCGGCCTGCTCTGCATCGCCGAGGCGATGGAGCGGCATCGCTGCAAGGTGCTCGTGTTCAGCTCGAGTGCGACCGTTTACGGCAAGCCCGAGCATGTGCCGATCCGCGAAGATGCCGCGCTGTCGACGACGAATCCGTACGGCGCGACCAAATTGATGAGCGAGGACATCCTGCGGGAACTTCAGTCGGCGGATCCGCAGTGGACGATCGCGCTGCTGCGCTACTTCAATCCGGTCGGCGCCCATGAAAGCGGGCTGATCGGCGAAGACCCGCGCGGGACGCCGAACAACCTGATGCCGTACGTGACCCAGGTCGCGGTCGGCAAGCGCGACCGCCTGCAGGTCTTCGGCAACGACTACGACACGCCCGACGGCACCGGCGTGCGCGACTACATCCACGTTCTCGACCTCGCCGACGGCCATGTCGCCGCGCTGCGCTACCTGTTCGACTCGAAGCGTTCGATCACCGCGAATCTCGGCACCGGTCGCGGCTACAGCGTGCTCGAGCTCGTGCGCGCGTTCGAGAAGGCGAGCGGCCGCGAGGTGCCGTGCGAGATCGTCGCGCGCCGTCCCGGCGACATCGATGCCTGCTATGCCGATCCGGCGCTCGCGCGCCAGTTGCTCGGCTGGCAGGCCCGACGCGACATCGACACGATGTGCGCCGACAGCTGGCGTTGGCAACGGATGAATCCGCACGGCTACCCACGCGAGACCGCGGCATGAGCATTCCGGTCCTTCCGGTCGTGATGGCAGGCGGCAGCGGCACGCGGCTCTGGCCGTTGTCGCGTGCGCAGTATCCGAAGCAGTTCCTGGTGCTGCAAGGCAACCGCAGTCTTTTTCAGGAAGCGGCGGCACGCCTGAGCGGGCTCGCGACCGATGATTTCGAGATCGCCCCGCCCTGCATCGTCGGCAACGAGGAACATCGCTTCCTGATCCTCGATCAGCTGCGCGAGCTCGAGCTGCCCGGCGCGACGGTGCTACTCGAGCCGGCCGGACGCAACACCGCGCCGGCGATGACCCTCGCATCACTGCACGGCCTCGATCAGCGCGACGATCCGGTGCTCGTTGTCACACCGGCCGATCAGACGGTGACCGACACGGCCGCCTTTCGCACCGCCGTGGTCGCCGCGATCCGCGAAGCGGCTGACGGCGCGATCGTGCTGCTCGGCATCACGCCGGACCGCCCCGAGACCGGCTTCGGCTACATCAGCGCTGCCGCAGCAAAGTCCGGCGGCGGCGCACGGACGATCGAGCGCTTCGTCGAGAAGCCTGATCTCGCGACCGCCGAGAGCTATTTGCGCGACGGCGGCTACTACTGGAACAGCGGGATGTTCGTCGTGCGCGCGTCGGTCTGGCTCGCCGCGCTCGAACGCTTCCGTCCCGATATCGCTGCGGCGACGCGCGCCGCCTGGGTCTCCCGGACCACCGATGCGAGCTTCGTGCGCCCGGATGCCGCGGCATTCGCCGCGGTGCCGAGCGAGTCGATCGACTACGCGGTGATGGAAGGCGCGGCGGCAGGCGATTCGACGCCCGAAGGGACATCGGGCCTTGCGAAATCCGGCGCCGCGCAAACCAGCTCTCCAAGTCAGCCGTCGACCGCGAATCCGCCGGCCTTCCGGATGCTCATGGTTCCGCTCGGCGCCGGCTGGTCCGACCTCGGCGCCTGGGACGCCGTCTGGCAAGTCAGCGCGAAAGATGCAGCAGGCAATTGCAGCATCGGCGACGCGCTGCTGCGCGACAGTCGCAATACGCTGGTCCATGCGACGAGCCGGCTTGTCAGCGTCGTCGGCCTCTCCAATGTCGTCGTCGTCGAAACGCCCGATGCGGTGCTGGTAGCCGACCGCGATCGCAGCCAGGAGGTCAAGCACATCGTCGGCGAGCTCGATCGCGCCGGACGCACCGAGCACACGCTGCATCGACAGGTGCACCGGCCCTGGGGCTGGTACGACAGCATCGACTCGGGCGAGCGCTTCCAGGTCAAGCGCATCATGGTCAAGCCGGGCGCGTCGCTGAGCCTGCAGAAGCACCATCACCGCGCCGAGCACTGGATCGTCGTCAGCGGCACGGCCGAGGTCACGAACGGCGATCAGGTCAGCATCCTCGGCGAGAACCAGAGCACCTACATACCGGTCGGTCAGATCCATCGCCTCGCGAACCCCGGCAAGGTGCCGCTCGAGATCATCGAGGTCCAGTCCGGCAGCTATCTCGGCGAGGACGACATCGTCCGCTACGAAGACACCTATGGGCGCGTGAAGTGAACGCGACCCGAAAGATCCAGCCGTCATGATTCTCGTCACCGGAGGCGCCGGTTTCATCGGCGCCAATTTCGTGCTCGACTGGATCGCCGCGACCGGCGAGCCGGTCGTCAACCTCGATGCGCTGACCTACGCCGGCAACCTCGAAAGCCTGCGCACGCTCGACGACGATGCGCGCCACCTCTTCGTGCATGGCGACATCTGCGACCGTGCTCTGCTCGACCGCCTGCTCGCTGAGCACCGGCCCCGCGCGATCGTCCATTTCGCGGCCGAGAGCCACGTCGACCGCAGCATCCACGGGCCGGCGGCATTCGTTCGAACCAACGTCGAGGGCACGTTCACGCTGCTCGAGGCGGCCCGCGCGCACTGGTCTACGCTCGATGCAACCGAGAAATCGACGTTTCGCATCAACCATGTCTCGACCGACGAGGTCTACGGCTCGCTCGAGCCAGGCGAAGCGCCGTTCACCGAAAGCCACGGCTACGAGCCGAACAGTCCGTACTCGGCCAGCAAGGCGGCAAGCGACCATCTGGCGCGAGCCTGGTTCCAGACCTACGGACTGCCGGTCGTCACGACGAACTGCTCGAACAACTACGGCCCTTTCCATTTCCCCGAAAAGCTGATTCCGCTGATGAT
>JBDTXV010000374.1:0-3203 GCA_040006015.1 Caldimonas sp. | reverse complement strand
ACGCTCGGCTTCGCCGGCCACGGCGCCGAGGTGCTCGACTTCGGCGCCGAGACCGGGCGTGATGCGATCCGCAGTCTGGCCCGCAGCCTGCTCGCCGTTCCCGCGAATGCAGACGAAGTCCAGCGTCGCGATGCGGTCGAGCGCTCGACCGCCGCCGGCGCATTCGAACCCGATCGGCAGTTGTTCCTCTACGACCTGCTCGATCTCGCGCCGCCGGTGGCATTGCGCGCATTGGCCGCCGCGATGAGCACGGCCGCGCGCGACAAGGGATCGCTGCAGGCGCTCTGCGATCTCGCCCGCGCCGGCGGCGCGGCCGCGCCGCTTCTGCTGCTGGTCGAAGACATCCATTGGGCCGATGCCTGGACCCTCGAGCGCCTGGCGGCACTGGCGACGCTCGCCGCGAAGCACCCGCTGCTTCTCGTGATGACGACGCGGTTCGCCGGTGATCCGACCGCCGGCGCGTGGCGGACCGCGCTCCATGGCGCCCCGGTGATCGGTGTCGATCTCGGCCCGCTGACGATCGACGCGTCGATGCAGCTCGCCCGCTCTGCATCGACGATCGCGCCGGCACTGGTGCAGAGTTGCGTCGAGCGCGCCGAAGGCAATCCGCTCTTCCTGCTGCAGCTGCTGCTCGCCGCGGCCGACACGACTCAATCGAGCCTGCCGGGATCGATCCAGGCGCTGGTCCATGCGCGCATGGACCGGCTGGCGGCTGCCGACAAGGCGGCGCTGCAGGCCGCCGCGGTGCTCGGCCAGCGCTATGCGCTCGACGCGCTGCGCCACTTGATCGACAACCCGGCTTACGACTGCCGCGTGCTGGTCGAACAATTCCTGGTCGGCGCGGAAGGGCCCGAGTTCCTCTTCTGCCACGCGCTGATCCGCGATGGCGCCTACGCGTCGCTGTTGCATTCGCGGCGGCGCCGATTGCATGTGCGCGCGGCCGAATGGTTCGCCGAGGCGGATCAGGTGCTCGCGGCCGAGCACTACGACCGCGGCGAGGATCCGCGCGCAGCGTTGGCGTATCTGACCGCCGCCGACGCGCTCGCGGTGCAGTTCCGCTACCCGCCGGCGCTCGCGCTGATCGACCGCGGCCTCGAGCTCGCTTCGGAGCGCGCGGCCCGCTTCGCACTGCTGACCGCGCGTTCGCGGCTGCTGGTCGAGCTCGGCCGCGCCGGCGATGCGATCGAGGCGTGCCGTGCCGCCCTCGACGCCGCCGCGACGCCGGGCGAGCGCGCCGGGGCCTTGATCGGCATGGCGGCCGGAATGCGCCTCAACGAAAGGATCGCCGACGGGCTCGCGGCGCTCGACGAAGCCGAGCCGCTCGCGGAGGATGCCGGACTGACGCTCGAGCTCTCGCGCCTGCACCATCTGCGCGGCAATCTGCTGTTCCCGCTCGGCCGCCAAGCCGAATGCCTGCGCGAACACGAGCGCGCGCGCCGGCTCGCGCGCGAGGCGGGCTCGCTCGAGGCCGAGGCCGCCGCGCTCGGCGGACTCGGCGATGCGTACTACCTGCAGGGGCGCATGCGCTCCGCGCACGAGCAGTTCCGCGATTGCGTCGCGCTCGCGCGAGCCCATGGCTTCGGCCGGCTCGAAGTCGCGAACCTGTTGATGATCGGCTGGTCGGTGCTGCATCTGAACGACGCCGCCGGCGCCGTCGAGATCGGCCGCGAGGCGATCGACCTCGCGGTGCGCGCATCGCAACCCCGCGCCGAACTGCTGGCCCGCAGCCTCGTCGCCTGGACCGAAGGAATGATCCGCGACCAACGGGATCATGCCGAGCAGCAGATCGATGCCGCGCTGCGGCTGATCGACGTGCTCGGCGCGCGCCGGTTCGAGGCCCAGGTGCGCGGCCTCAGCGCAGTGATCGCGTGGCGCCGCGGAGACGCGGACCGCGCTCGCACGCTCGCGCAGAGCGCACTCGCAATCTGTCGCGAACACGGCATGGGCCACATCGGCCCGTGGACCTATGGCGTCTGCGCGCTGGTCGAGCCCGATGCCGATGTGCGTCGGCGCCTGCTCGCCGACGGCGAAGCACAACTCGCGCAAGGCTGCGTCAGCCATAACCATATCCACTTGCGCGAGCTCGCGATCGATATCGCATTGGAGCTCGGCGACTGGACCGAGGCCGAGCGCAATTGCGCGCGGATCCGCGCCTACACCGCGACCGAGCCGCTGCCGATGAGCGACTTCCTCGTCGCGCGCGGGCTCGCGCTCTCGCGTCACGGGCAGGGCGAACGAAGCGCCGAACTGCAGAGCGAGCTCGCCGGCTTGCGCGAAATCGCGACCCGGGCCGAGCTGAAGGCTGCGCTGCCGGCGATCGGACGCGCGCTCGCGGGCTTCGGCGCGTGACCGAACCAGCCGGCCGGCGATCCGGAGAGACGGCGCAATGAGCCCTGCCGCAGTCACTGCACTGCCGGAGCTGGTTCTCGATACCAATGTCGTGCTCGACTGGATCTTCTTTCGCGATCCGCGGACTGCACCGCTGGCCGCAGCGATCTCGACCGGTCAGGTGCGCTGGCTCGCCTGCGCCGCGTTGCGCGCCGAGTTGCTGCATGTGCTCGAACGCGGCGTTCGGCGCGCCGGCGCGCCGTCGCCGACCGAAGTCCTCGAGAGCTGGGACCGCTGGGCGACGATGACGGAGCCGGCCGCCGCCTCACCAGAACCGCGGTTGCGCTGCACCGACCCCGACGACCAGAAGTTCATCGACTTCGCACTGCAGACCGGCGCGTCGGCACTGCTGAGCGGCGACCGCGCGGTGCTGAAGCTCGCGAGTCGCGCCGCTCGGCACGGACTTCAGATCGTGACGGCGCAGATCTGGCAGGCGCGCTGGGCGACCGACCGATCCGGATTCATCTGAAATCGGTTGGCCTTCTGCAGCTTGGTCGCCGTGTTCTGTCTGACGGTCGCCGAGCCGCTGTAAGTCGTCGAAACCACGCGCTGTGCCAGCGTCCGCGGTCGACATGTCCTGGCCAAAATGAAAAGGGCGGCCTCGCGGCCGCCCTCGATCGCTTCGAAACCGCGGACCGCTATTCGGCGTTCTCCGTTCCGGCATCGACTGCCGCGAGTTGCACCGCGGCAAGCTCTTCGGCTTCCTGCACTGCAATCGCGCGGCGCTCGGCGTCGTCCATCGCTTCCTTGACCTTGCGCGCGTCGTGGAAGGCCATCCCGGTGCCCGCAGGGATCAGGCGGCCGACGATGACGTT
>JBDTXV010000373.1:0-3218 GCA_040006015.1 Caldimonas sp. | reverse complement strand
CGGCATCCCGAACCACGGCGTGCTGCAGCTCGGCGACACGCTGACCGAAGGCGAGGCGCTGCAGTTCACCGGGCTGCCGTTCTTCGCGCCCGAGCTCTTCCGCAGCGTCGAGGTCGCCGACCCGCTGCGCACGAAGCAGCTGAAGGCCGGATTGACGCAGCTCGGTGAGGAGGGCGCGATCCAGGTCTTCCGCCCGCTCGCCGGTTCGCTGCTGCTGCTCGGCGCGGTCGGACAGCTGCAATTCGAGGTCGTCGCGCATCGGCTCGAGCACGAGTACGGCGTCAAGGCGCGGATCCTGCCGAGCCGCTTCCAGGTCGCGCGCTGGGTCACCTGCGAACCCGAAGACGGCGGCGCGAAGGAACTGCAGCGCTTCATCGACGCGAACGCGCACCGGGTCGCCTATGACGCGGTCGACGCGCCGACGGTGCTGGTCGAATACGCGCCGGAGCTGCGCGCGATCGAATCGAACTGGCCGAAGATCAGGTTCCATGCGCTGCGCGAGCATGCCGGGCTGGTGTTCCAGAAGCAGCTCGACGGCTGAGCCGGCACCCGCAAGCGCGGCCGACAATCGCGCGATGCCGCCATCGACCGCGCGTTCGCGCCTCGCGCTCTATCTGGACCTGATCCGCTGGAACCGGCCGGCCGGGACCTATCTGCTGCTGTGGCCGACGCTGTCGGCGCTGTGGATCGCGGCGCGCGGATTCCCGGGCTGGCATTTCGTCGCGGTCTTCACGCTCGGCACGTTCCTGATGAGGAGCGCCGGCTGCGCCGTCAACGACGTCGCCGACCGCGACTTCGACCGGCACGTGAAGCGCACCGCGAACCGTCCGGTCACGAGCGGCGCGCTGACGCCGGCCGAGGCGCTGCGCGTCGGTGCCGCGCTCGCGCTCGCGGCGTTCGCATTGGTGCTGACGACGAACATCGCGGCGATCGCATGGAGCGTCGTCGCGCTGGCGATGACATTGCTGTACCCGTTCAGCAAGCGCGTCGTCTCGATGCCGCAGGCGGTGCTCGGCGTCGCGTTCAGCTTCGGGATACCGATGGCGTTCGCCGCGGTCCGCGGCGGATCAGCGGCGCTGCCGTCGACGAGCGCCTTCGCCGCGACATCGTTCGCGCAGATCTTCGCCGCGGTGCCGCCGCTCGCCTGGGGGCTGCTGCTCGGCAACCTGTTCTGGGTCCTCGCCTACGACACCGAATACGCGATGGTCGATCGCGACGACGATCTGAAGATCGGCATCAAGACGTCGGCGATCACGCTCGGCCGCTTCGACGTCGCCGCGGTGATGGCGTTCTACGCGCTCTACCTCGCGACCTGGGGCTGGCTCGGCGCACGACTCGGCCTCGGCGCGGCCTATTTCGTCGGGCTCGGCGCGGCTGCGGCGATCGCCGGCTGGCATTACACGCTGATCCGCGGACGCACGCGCGACGGCTGCTTTCGCGCGTTCCGCCTGAACCATTGGGTCGGCTTCGCGGTGTTCGCCGGCGTCGTGGTCGCGACGCTGCGCGCGGACTAGGCGAGGTCACAAGCGAATCGCGTGGTGTAGGCTCGCGGGCGCCACGCGGCATCCGCCGCGCCACGACGAACGCATCGGAACCGGACATCGAGGAGCCCTACAACAGAGCGCTGCGCGGAATCGCGCGCATCGCCGTCGCGCTCGCGGCAACCGGCGCCGCGCTCGTCGCGGCCGGCTACCGCCTGGGGCCGGAACGCTTCTGGGCGCTCGCGTTCGTCGAGTACCTGCCGTATCCGATCCATCTGCTGCCGGCGCTCGCCGCGGTGCTGCTGTCGCTCGCGCTCGGGCCGCTCTGGCGCGTCGCCGCGTTGCTCGCGCTCGGGCTCGTCGTCTGGGGCGTGATGGGTTTCGAGCTTCATCAGGGCGATCCGCGCGACGGACGCGTCGCGTTGCGCGTGATGACCTACAACATCAAGTCGCATCTGGCCGCGGCGCGCCCGGGCGGCTACGACCGCCTCGCGCGAGAGATCGCGAGCCATGCGCCCGACATCGTGGTGGTACAGGACGGCGCCGAGCCGTCGGCGCGGCGCCAGTTCGGCCCGGGCTCGATCGCCGCGATATTCGGCGAGCGACTCGGTTATCGCTATTCATCGGGTCAGTTCACGATCGCGAGCCGCCATCCGCTGCGCGACTGCGCCCCAGGCGTCGCGGCGCCGGCGCTGAGCAGCGACGCCTGGGTGCACTGCGTGGTCGATGTCGGCGCCACCGCAATCGACTTGTACGACGTGCATCTGCGCACGCCGCGGCAGGGCCTGAATGCAGCGCGCAGCGACGCGCCCGGCGGCGTCGACGACTGGGAACAGAACGTCGCGGTACGCCTGGCCCAGGCGCACGATCTCGCGCGCGCTCTAGGCGCCGCGACGCGTCCGGTCATAGTCGGCGGCGACCTGAATGCGCCGGAGCCTTCGCTCGCCGTGCGCACGTTGCTGGCGAGCGGCCTGCGCGATGCGTTTTCGGGCGCCGGCGTCGGCTTCGGCTACACCTATGGTCACGCGTTGCGACCGGGCTTCTCGTTCCTGCGTCTGGACCACGTGCTGGTCGGCCCGAAGATCGGCGTGGCCGGCTGCCGCGCCGGCGGCGCCGCCGGCTCCGAACACCGCCCGGTGATCGCCGACCTCTGGATACCGGCCGGCGCTCAGGGGTAGAGACCGCGCTCCTCGCGTGCGATCAGGATGCGCTCACAGGCGACCGCGAACGTCGCGGTGCGCCGGGACGACGAGGATCTTGCGGTCGGCGAGCACGTCGTCGGCCTCGGGCAAGGTCGGGCCGTTCGCGCCTTCGAGCACGAGCTTCGCCTTGATCCGCTGCGCGCGCTCCGGCGTGATCTGACCTTCGAGCGCGGCCGGAATCAGGATGTCGCAAACGACGTCCCAGAACGCTTCGTTGTCGATGCGCTCGGCCGCCTGATAGGCCGAGATGCCGTGATCGCGGTGCAGCACCTCCATCGTCGAGGCCATGTCGAAGCCTTTCGGATTGACCAGTGTGCCGGTGTGATCCTGCACCGCGACGAGCGTCGCGCCGGCCTGCGCGAACAGCTCGGCCGCGGCGCTGCCGACGTTGCCCATCCCCTGGCCCGCGACGCGCGCGCCGTTCAGATCGAGGCCGATGCGCCGCGCCGCTTCGCGCCCGGTCGCCTTGACGCGGCCGAACGAGCCACCGAGGTGCAGCGGCTTGCCGGTCACGACACCGGTCGCGGTCGTGCCG
>JBDTXV010000372.1:0-3220 GCA_040006015.1 Caldimonas sp. | reverse complement strand
GGCTCATCTCCATCACCGACATGCCCGAGCCGTGCCAGTCGAGCATCTCGTCGGCGGCGATCCGCAACACCGACTCGGGCAGCGCGGCCGGGCCGGCGCTGAAATTGAAGACACGTGTCATGGGTCAGGGCTCCGGTGCGGTCGTCGTGCGCCCCGAAACGCAATGCCGGAGGCGCGAGCGAAGATTATCCGCTGCGGTTTCTCCGAGCAGTGCCTGCCGGTTGCGCGGCGCCCAGCGCGGAGGCCCTTATCTCGGAGCTGAGGCCGCGTCGGCCGAGCTCGCGCCCGCCGATGCGGCGCCCGGCGAAGCCGGCGTGCTCGCCTGGAGCAGCGTCGACGACGCGGCCGGCGCCGAGGCGCCGCTGCCGGCGCCCGCCGATGCGGCTTCGGCGGCCGCCTTCGCGACCTTCGCCGCCTCGATCAGCTCGCGCTGCTTCGCGCTGATGCAATCGTCGACGATGCGGTGCGCGGTCTTTACGTTCAGCAGCATCGACTTGCTCGCGATCTGGACCATCAGCGTCTCGCCCTTGACGTCCTCGAGGCGGATCGCGCCGGTCGACGACAGCACCGGCTTCATGATCCAGGCCGACTTGCCGTGCTTCACCTCGACGTAAGCCGCGTGCTTCGCATCCTTCTCGATGTCGACGGTCTGGTTGAACTCGCAGTCGTACTTGCCGTAGTAGACGCGCTCGGCCGCATCGATCTGATCCGGCGTCGCCTCGGCCGGCCCGGTCTCGACCTTCACCGCGGGCTTCTTCGCGCCTTTCGCCGAGCCGGCCTTGGATGCCGCGGGCTTCGCGGCCTTCGCCGGCGGCTTCGTCGCCGCGACCGCGGTGCCGAGTGCGCAAAGGCCGGCCAGCGCGACGCCGCGGAGGAGGGTATCGACAGTCGGAGCAATCAGGTTCATCGAAGCGCCTTGGCAAGTGGGGACGGACCGGATTGTCGAGCCGATGCGCGGACGCGACCGTGCCGTCGCGACAACAAAGCCGCGATTCCGCGAAAAGTTCTGCGCCGTCGCGATGCCGTGCAGCAACGCGAGGATCGAGCGGCGCCGCGGCGTTGTGACCGCGCGTTACAGCAGGTGCTTGACGCCGTCCTGCTCCTCGAGCAGTTCCTTCAGCGTCAGGTCGATGCGCTCGCGACTGAAGGCGTCGATCTCGAGGCCTTCGACGAGCTTGTATTCGCCGCCCGCGGTCGTCACCGGGAAGCCGAACATCACGTCCTTCGGAATGCCGTACTGCCCGTCAGATGCGATGCCCATCGTGACCCAGCGGCCGTTGCTGCCGAGAGCCCAGTCGCGCATGTGGTCGATCGCCGCATTCGCCGCCGATGCGGCCGACGACAGCCCGCGCGCCTCGATGATCGCGGCGCCGCGCTTGCCGACGGTCGGCAGGAACACGTCCTTGTTCCACGCATCGTCGTGGATCATCGGCTTGACCGGCTGGCCGGCGATCGTCGCGAAGCGATAGTCGGCATACATCGTCGGCGAGTGATTGCCCCAGACGGCGAGCTTCTCGATGTCGGCGACCGCCTTTCCGGTCTTTGCGGCGATCTGGCTCGCCGCGCGGTTGTGGTCGAGGCGCAGCATCGCGGTGAAATTGCGGCGCGGCAGGTCCGGCGCGCTCTTCATCGCGATGTAGGCGTTCGTGTTGGCCGGATTGCCGACGACGAGGACCCTGACGTTGCGGTTCGCGACCGCGTTCAGCGCCTTGCCCTGCGCGGTGAAGATCTGCGCATTCGCCGCGAGCAGGTCCTTGCGCTCCATCCCCGGTCCGCGCGGCCGCGCGCCGACGAGCAGCGCGTAGTCGGCGTCCTTGAACGCGGTCATCGGGTCGCCGTGCGCCTGCATCCCGGCCAGGAGCGGGAACGCGCAGTCCTCGAGCTCCATCATCACGCCCTTCAGCGCCTTCTGCGCCTTCTCGTCGGGAATCTCGAGCAGCTGCAGGATGACCGGCTGGTCCTTGCCGAGCATTTCTCCGGAGGCGATGCGAAACAGCAGCGCATAGCCGATCTGGCCTGCCGCTCCGGTGACGGCGACACGCACGGGTTTCTTGCTCATCAGAATGCTCCAGGGAAAGTGGAAGTGGCGATCGTTTTCGACCGGGCGACAGTTTAGGCGACGCGATCTCGGCGATGGTCGGGCCGCGCGGTCTGCTGCGTTGCAATAAAATCATTCGTTGACAGCGCGGCAGACACCCAACGAACCACAAGGTTGGCATGGCAGACACCCTGAAGCAACGACCGGTCTATCGCAATATCCACATCACGCAGCTGCCGCATTACCGGCTGCCCGCGCCCGGTTGGGTCTCGATCCTGCACCGCGTCAGCGGCGCGCTCCTCTTTGTGCTGCTGCCGTTCACGATCTGGATGTTCGACGCGAGTGTCACATCCGAGGTCAGCTACGCCGGCTTTGCGAGCGTGTTCAGCGCCGGCTGGGGCGCACTGCCGGGCTGGTTCTTCAAGCTCGTCGCGCTGGCCCTGATCTGGGCCTATGTGCAGCACTTCATCGCCGGCTTGCGCCACGTCTGGATGGACCTGACCCATGCGACCGACCTCGGCTTCGGACGCGCATCGGCGATCGTCACGCTGGTCGCGACCGGGCTGCTGACGCTCGCGCTAGGCGCGAAGCTCTTCTTCTGAACGGCGGCGCACGATGACCCAGAACTTCGGCTCCCGGCGCACCGTGGTCGGCGCGCATTACGGCCTGCGCGACTGGCTCGCGCAACGCATCACCGCCGTCGTGATGGCGCTCTTCACGATCGTGCTGATCGTGCAGATCCTGCTGCCCGGCGAAATGGGCTACGACAAATGGTCGGCGATGTTCTCGCACCAGTGGATGAAGGTGCTGACCTTCACCGTCGTCGTCTCGCTGCTGGTCCACGCATGGGTCGGCATGCGCGACATCTGGATGGATTACGTGAAGCCGGTCGCGACGCGGCTCGTGCTCGAAGCGGCGACGATCGTCTGGCTGGTCGGCTGCGCCGGCTGGGCCGTGCAAGTGCTGTGGAGGCTCTGATGCGGACCGGCATTCCACGCGCTTCCGGCGTCACGCGGCGCCGCTTCGATGTCGTGATCGTCGGCGCCGGCGGTTCGGGGATGCGCGCCTCGCTGCAACTCGCCCGCGCCGGCCTCAACGTCGCGGTGCTGTCGAAGGTGTTTCCGACCCGCTCGCACACCGTCGCCGCGCAGGGCGGCATCGGCGCCTCGCTCGGCAACATGA
>JBDTXV010000371.1:0-3223 GCA_040006015.1 Caldimonas sp. | reverse complement strand
ATCATGAATCCGGTCGAGGTCTGCTTGCCGTACGCCTCGAGCGGACCGGTCTTGCTGTAGACGTGCGCGATCCGCACCTCGCCCTTCGACTGGGCCAGCGCGAACGGCGACATCGCGAGCGCGACGGTCGTCGCGACAGCGGCGCCGAGCAGGGCGCGCACGGGGCAGCGGCGCAGGTCGTTCGAGGGAGGAGTCATCGGGGTTCCTTCAGGTGGGGCAGCGGGTCGTCGTCCCGCCGGTTCGCGGCCGAAAGCATATGCGACGCGCGACGCGTCCGAGATCCTTCCGCACTAGCGTTTACGCGGAGTGACGCTGCACCGGGGCGGGGCGATTCACGCCCCGGCGGAACGGCGTTCGACAGACTGAACGGCGCTGCCCTGCTCGAAAGCGGCCGTAAGCCGGCCGGAAACGGCAGCGGCCATGCGGCCCGGCTCCGGTCGATCGATTCGCGGCGCGCACCGCGCGCCGTCACTGCAGCGGTCGCGTCAGCTTGAAATCGAATCTATCGATGCGGGCGTTGCTCGAGAAATCGGCCGTGTAGCCGGCATCGAACGACCAGCTGTCGCGCAATGCCAGCTTCGCGCCGAAGCCGGTCGTCACCGCATTGCGCGCCGACTCGCTCGCATCGACCGCATACGCCGATGACGCCGAATCGGCATAGCCGATCGGCGCAGCACCGGTGCGGTCCCATTCGTGGCGCAGCTCGACCCGACCGCGCGGACTCAGGTTGCCGAGGCGCGTCTCGATCCGCGACGAGCCCTCGACGCCGACCGCGACCTTCAGCGCCGGCACGCCCTGGCGCTGGTAGCGCAGCGCATCGACGCCGCCGTCGGTCTCGGTGTAGCCGCGCAAGGTCGCGCGCAGCGCATCGAAGCGCGCATACGGCGCGAGATCGGCGCCGCCGACGTCGAGCCGATATCCGGCCGCGAGCGCCGCGTACTGTTCCGAGCCGCGCCGTTCGCCGGAAAAGCTGATCCGGTCGTCGAGCCGCCGTAGCGAGCTCATCTGCAGGTCGCCATAGCCGGCGATCGCATCGATGAACAGCGCGTTCGACGGCCGGTAGCTCAGGTACGCTGCCGCAGCGACTGCATCGGTCGTGCTCGCGCCGCCTTCGGCGGCGCTGCCGTCCTGGTCGCGCGCGACGCCGACGCCGACGCCGAGCGTGAGGCCGTGGCCGAGCCCGCGGTCGGCGCCGAGCGTGACGCCTTTCGAATGAAAGCCGAAGCCCTGCCCTTCGGCCTTCGCCGAGCCGATCTCGATGGCGCCGCCGGTCCATGCGGTGCCGACGTCGCTGCGCCGGCACGAGGCCAGCGGCAGGCTCGCGTGGGTCGGGCGCGACGCGACCGGCGGCTCGCCGAGCGTCAGCGCCGCCGGTGCCGGCCGTTCGACCGGCGGCGGCGGCGCGCTGGCCGCGCGGGGCGGCGGCGGGGCCGGTCGGTCGCACGCCGCATCGCTGCCGTGCAAGGCCTGAAGGCGGCGCTGCAGGTTCGCGATCTGCGCCGCGGCCATGCGCCGCGCGGCCGCGGCCTGCCGATTCAGCAGCGTCGTCACGCGCGGATCGGCGACGGGATTGGCACGTTCGTCCGCGGCCGCGGCAACGCCTGCGGTCGACGCGGCGGCGACGAGCGCCAGCGTCGCGAGCAGCGTGCGTGAGCCCCGATCGATCGGGACGTGCGAACGGAAGATTGCGGTTTCCATGACGGGCGACGAACGTCTGTACTTTGGCATCGCGCGAGCGCGGCCGGTCGTTCGATTACCGGGCGGAATGGACGTTTTTCGAAGCGCTTGCGGCGCCCCCGCGGCTGTCGTGAACTTTCTCCCGGTCGCGCGGCCGCCGTGCTTCGCGCTACAGCTTCAGCTCGAGCCGCACCTGCAGATCCGGATACGACCGCCGCCGACGCGAGTCGTCCGCTTGTAATTATGAATTACAGCGCTTATGATCGAACCCATGGTCGTCCCGACGCCGCTGCGCCCCGCCTCGCTGCACGAGGAAGTCGCCGCGCGCCTGCGCTCGATGGTGTTCGAGCGGCAGCTGAAAGGCGGCGAATGGGTCGACGAGCTCGCGCTGGCGCGCCAGTGGCAGATCAGCCGCACGCCGCTGCGCGAGGCCTTGAAGGTGCTGGCTTCCGAAGGGCTCGTGACGCTGGTGCCGCGCCAGGGTTGCCGCGTGACCGAGCTGTCGGAGGAAGACGCCGATGCGCTGTTTCCGGTGATGGCGCTGCTCGAAGGGCGTTGCGCATACGAAGCGGCGCGCAAGATCACGCCGGCCCGCGTCAAACAGCTGCGCCGCCTGCACGAGGCGCTGGAGCGCCATGCGGCGACGAAGAACGTCGACGGCTACTACCGCGCGAACCACGACTTCCACAGCAAGGTGCAGGAGCTCGCCGACAACCGCTGGCTCGACCGCGCGACCAACGATCTGCGCACGTTCCTGCGCCTGCTGCGCGGGCGCCAGCTGAACTGGCCCGGGCGGATCGACGAATCGATCGACGAACACCGCGCGCTGATGGCCGCGATCGAGCGCGGCGACGCGGCCGCGGCGGAACGGCTGATGCACGACCACCTGCTGGCTCAACTCGCGGCGCTGAAGGCGCTGCGCGCGCACGAACAGTCGAAAGAGGCGGCGCGCCATGCTTGACGGCTGGAAGGACGCCGCGCGCAAGGCCGGCCACGACCGCGCGCTGCGCGGCCTCCTCGGCGATTGCCGCCGGCTGCTCTCGGAGCGCGGCGAAGCCGACAGCGTGACGATCGCGCGCGACCTCGTGGCGCGCTTCACCGCATTGCCGGACGATCTGCGCAGCAATTTCTTCGAGCACCTGTCGCGCGACTTCGGGCCCGATCCGCAGGCCGTGCTGCGCGGCGCGCAGGCCTATGCCGACGAGCCGAACGCGCGCAACCTGATCCGCCTCGGCCTGCTCGCCGAGCCGCCGCGGCAGGAGCTGCTGCGCCGCATCAACCGGCTTCCCGGCGGGACCTCGAACATCGTCGAGATGCGTTGTGCGCTGCTCGAGCGCCTCGCGCAACAGCCCGAGCTGCAAGCGCTCGAAGCCGATTTCCGCCATCTTCTGTCGAGCTGGTTCAATCCCGGCTTCCTGCAGCTGCAGCGCGTCGACTGGAATTCGCCGGCGCAACTGCTCGAGCAACTCATCCGCCACGAGGCGGTGCACGAGATCGACGGCTGGGACGACCTGCGCCGCCGCCTGCAGCCCGATCGCCGCTGCTT
>JBDTXV010000370.1:0-3228 GCA_040006015.1 Caldimonas sp. | reverse complement strand
TCAGAAACGCTGCAAGAAGACCGCGAAGTCCGACGGGCAATCGAGGCCGCGGCGAGCACAGAGATGTCGGAAACGTTCGATCTGCTCGACGATCGTCAGGTCACGCAGCGGTGCGGCGAATTCACGGAACATGTCGACGAGGGCCGAATTTCTTTGCAGGGTCAAGGCGCGCAGCCATTGCTGCAGCACCTCGGCCCGAACGCCGGGCGCCGCATCGAGAAACTCGTCGGTCAGCGCAACCGACCCGGAGCCCGCATCGATGTCCGCAAACAATCCCGGCATGGGAAGATGTAAAGACGCATTGTCCCCCAGCGCCCCAAATTCCGAAGCTGTCAAAGCGGCCATGAATGATTCCCGTGCCCGGAACGAAGAAGATTCGGGCGGTCGAAGTGTGCCGCGAACCCCGCGCGGTTTGCCCCGTTCGCCTCTTCGGAGGGTCGCGTCCAATTGCAACTGTTGTGAAGAGTGCACGGTTCGTCGGCAATTCACTTCCTCATCCGAGCCGGGCGCCATTCGCGACGGCACGCGCGATCGGTGCCGCGGGCCGATGTCGCAGACCGCAATACGCATCGACCTCCTGCGCCCGCGGCGAGGAATGTGCCGATGACGGCGCGCAATGAAGAGCGCGAAGACGCTCTCGGCGATGCGCTCGACCCGTACCGCCGCAAGCGCGATTTCGACATTACGCCGGAGCCGAAACCGGCCAGGGCGAAGTCGGCGCGAGAGCCTTCCTACGTGATCCAGAAGCACGCGGCGACCCGCCTGCACTACGACTTCCGACTCGAGCTCGACGGCGTGCTGCTGTCGTGGGCAGTCCCCAAGGGCCCGAGTTACGACCCGGCCGAAAAGCGCATGGCCGTGCATGTCGAAGACCACCCGGTCTCGTATGGCTCCTTCGAAGGCACGATCCCGCCGAAGCAATACGGCGCCGGCCACGTGATCGTCTGGGATCGCGGCAGTTGGGAGCCGGTCGGCGACCCGCGCCAGGGGATGGAACAGGGCAAGCTCGTTTTCAGGCTGCATGGCGAGAAGCTCGCCGGGCTCTGGGAGCTCGTGCGCATCCGCAAGCCGGGCGACCGCCAGGACGCGTGGCTGCTGTTCAAGAAGAAGGACGAGTGGGCACTGCCGCTGGCCGAATACGATGTCGTCAGCGCGCTGCCCGACAGCGTGATAGCCAGGCCGCTCGGTGCGATCGAAGAGCGCTCGCCGCGCAACGGCGGGCGCGGCACGCACGCGGTGTCGGTCCCTGCCGCGACGTCGCCCGACCGGCTCGAAGGCGCCGTGAAAGCCGCGCTGCCGGCGACGCTGAAGCCGCAGCTCGCGACGCTCTCGAAAACGATCCCGAATGCCGGCGACTGGCTCTACGAGATCAAATTCGATGGCTACCGCGTGATGACGCGCATCGACGAGGGCGGTCCGAAGCTGATCACGCGCGGGGGGCACGACTGGACCGCGCGCATGAAGTCGCTGGCGACGGAGCTGGCGCAGCTCGGCTTGCGGTCGTCCTGGCTCGACGGCGAGATCGTCGTGATGAACGCGGCCGGCACGCCGGACTTCAACGCGCTGCAGAACGCGTTCGATTCGGCGCGGACCGAGCGCATCGTCTATTTTCTCTTCGATGTGCCGTACTTCGAAGGCTACGATTTGCGCCGGGTTCCGCTGCAGGCTCGGCGCGCGCTGCTGAAGGGGATGCTCGACGCGAAGGTCAGCGAGCGCCTTCGCTACAGCGAAGACTTTCCCGGCGGCGCGGCCAGCGTGTTGCAGACGGCGTGCCAGCTCGACCTCGAAGGCGTGATCGCGAAACGCCGGGACGCTCCCTACGTCTCGCAACGCTCCGAGACATGGCTCAAGCTGAAATGCGGCCAGCGCCAGGAGTTCGTGATCGGCGGATTCACTGCCCGCGCCGGCGCCGCCGCCGAGGTCGGCAGTCTGCTGCTCGGTGTGCACGACGACGCGGGAAAGCTTGTCTTTACAGGCAATGTCGGCACCGGCTGGGATGCGAAGGTCGGTCGCGAGCTGTACCGCAAGCTGGTGAAACTCGAGGTCGCCGAGTCGCCGTTCGATGTCGGCGATCCGGGTGCGCGCGGACGCTGGTCGCGCCGCGCCGCGGTCGTGGAGCGCTGGGTCGAGCCGAAGCTCGTTGCCGAGATAGCGTTCGCGGAATGGACGCCCGACGGCAGCGTACGGCATGCGTCGTTCCAGAGTCTGCGCAGCGACAAGCCGGCCGCCGAGATCGTGCGCGAACGAGCCGGCAACCCCGTCGGGAAGCCCGCTCGGCGAGCCGCGCGTCGTGCCGAACCGGCAAGCACCGCGCCACCGTCAACGAAGGTCTCCAACCCCGAACGAGTCATCGACCCGAGCACAGGATTAAAAAAGCTCGACCTCGTGCGCTACTACGAGAGCGTGGCCGACTGGATCCTGCCGCACCTGAAGGACCGACCTGTTTCGCTGGTGCGCGGGCCGACCGGAATCGGCGGCGAACTCTTCTTTCAGAAACACGGCGACAAGCTCGGCATCCCCGGAATCCGCGAGCTCGATCCTGCGCTTTGGCCCGGGCACCAGGCGCTGCTCGCGATCGGCAATGTGCAGGCTCTCGTCGGTGCCGCGCAGATGAACGTGATCGAGCTGCACACGTGGAACTCGACCGCCAGGCACATCGATAGACCCGACCGCATGGTCTTCGACCTCGATCCGGGCGAGGGTGTCGGCTGGACGCAGTTGCAGGAGGCCGCGCTGCTGACCCGCACCATCCTGACCGAGCTCGGCCTGCGCAGCTGGCTCAAGACCAGCGGTGGCAAGGGCTTGCACGTCGTCGTGCCGCTCGCCCCGCGGCTCGACTACGACAGCGTCAACGGCTTCTCGAAGGCCGTCGTCGTGCATCTCGCGAAGGCGATCCCGTCGCGCTTCGTCGCGAAAAGCGGCGCCGCGAACCGGAAAGGAAAGATCTTCGTCGACTACCTGCGCAACGGTCACGGCGCGACCACGGCGGCGGCGTATTCGGCTCGCGCCCGGCCAGGCCTTGGCGTCTCGATGCCGGTCACGTGGGAAGAGCTGCCGGCGTTGAAGGGCGGTGCGCAGTGGACGATCGCGACCGCGCGCGAGCACCTGTCGTTTCAGAAGATAAATCCCTGGGCCGAATACGCGTCGACGCGGCAGACGCTGACTGCCGCGATGAAGCTGCTGCGCTTCGCGCCGAACAAGTCGCGCAAACCGCGTTGAAGCGCCTCG
>JBDTXV010000369.1:0-3232 GCA_040006015.1 Caldimonas sp. | reverse complement strand
ATGGAGGCGATGGCGAGCGGCATCCCGGTCGTCGCGACCCGGGTCGGCGGGATACCGGATCTGGTTCAACACGGCGTCACCGGCTGGCTCGCCGATGACGGCGATTACGAAGGGCTTTCGTCGCGCGTGCTCGACCTGTTGCGTGACGAGAAGCTCTGCCGCGATGCCGGTGCGAGCGCGCGCCGGCGCGCGGTCGAGCGCCTGGCTCTCGCGACGAGCGTCGACGCGACGATGCAGCTGCTATCACGGCTCGCGCAAGCCCGCGCCGAGCCGCGCCGCATCGGCACCGTCGCGAACGACGGAAGAATAGTCAACGGCGCCGCGAGTGATGGAAATCTGCTGAACGGCGCCAATGGCGCCGAGAGCAAGGCGGCACACGCATAAGCCGCCTCCGCGCGAGAGCGCTCAGACCGTGTGAGCCAGCCCGACGTTCGCGCGCGACGGCGCCGCGACGAGGCCGCCTTCCGGAGCCTGCTCGTGGAGCTTGCGCAGGCGCCTGAACGTAGCGAGCGCCTGGCCGACCACCTGGTCCATGTTGTAGTACTTGTAGGTCGCGAGGCGCCCGACGAAGGTCACATTCGTCATCGCCTCGGCCTCGGCTTCGTAGAGCTTGTACAGCGCGGCGTTCTCGGGCCGCGGTACCGGGTAGTACGGGTCGCCCTCGGCGCGCGGATATTCGTAGACGATCGATGTCGTCGGATGGCGCTGCCCGGTGATGTGCTTGAACTCGCTGATGCGCGTGTACGCGTAGTCGTTCGGATAGTTGACGGTCCCGACCGGCTGGAACTGTTCCTGCGGCATGTTCACGTGCCGGAACTCGAGGCTGCGGTACGGCAGCTTGCCGTGCCGGTAATTGAAGAACGCGTCGATCGGACCGGTGTAGATCATCCGTTTCCACGGCAGCAGGTCGACGACTTCGCGGTAGTCGGTGTTCAGCATCACCTTGATTTTCGGATGGTCGAGCATCGCTTCGAACATACGCGTGTAGCCGTTCGACGGCATCGCCTGGAACGTGTCGGCGAAGTAGCGGGCATCGCGATTCGTGCGCGTCGGCACGCGTGCGGTCACGCTCGCATCGAGCTCCGACGGATCGAGCCCCCACTGCTTTCTCGTGTAGCCGCGGAAGAACTTGTTGTAGAGGTCGCGACCGACGCTCGCGACGACGACGTCTTCGGAAGTGACGAGCTTCTCCTTCTTCTCGGCCACCGATTCGAGCCACTGTTTCATCTCGAACGTCGTCAGCTTCAGCCCGTACAGGCTGTTGACGGTGTCGAGGTTGATCGGGACAGGGACCGTCTGCCCGTCGACGCTCGCGAGCACGCGGTGCTGGTACGGCCGCCATTGCGTGAAGCCCGACAGGTAGTCGAAGATCTCGGCCGAATTGGTGTGGAAGATGTGTGGACCGTACGGATGGATCAGGATGCCGGCATCGTCGTAGCGGTCATAGGCATTGCCCCCGATGTGCGGACGCTTGTCGACGATCAGTACGTTGAGGCCGAGCTCGCGCGCGAGGCGCTCGGCGAGGACGCTGCCGGCGAATCCTGCGCCGACGATCAGGTAATCGAAACCGGCCTGGCCGGGAATCGAGGTCGATGCCGCCGCCTCGAACCCTGAACTGACTTTATCCACGGGGACCTTTGCGATAAGCGGCCGATCCCGGTCCGCGAGAGTTTTCGGAAGCAGGCGCGCAAGCGCCGCCGCGCGTCGATCGCAGCCATCGATACGACAGCTGCTGCGATCTCGGCAAGGCGCGTGCCCGCGAGCGCCGAAAGGCGGCGCAGCGCGCGTTGTCAGCGCCGCTTCTTCGAGTCGTCGCCGGGTGGCTTCGACCGTTCCGGGGCACCTTGCGGCTCGGATCGAAATTCGCGCGCGTAGATGCCGTCGGCTACCTCGCCGCGGCTCGTATCGACGAGGCCGCGCTCGATATCGGCGCCGGCCTGGCGCATCACGTCGCGCGGCGCGCCTTGCTGACTCGCCGACGACTCGTCGCGCTCGTGCGGGAGCTTCGGCGCGGGCTCGGCGTCGTGGCGCTGCGGCGTCGTCTGCCCGGGCTTGTGCGCCGGCGGCTCCGGTGGCGCGTTGGGTTCCTTCGGTCGATCGGCCATCGTGTGATGCGGCGACTCGCCGCTCAGATCGCGCCGACGCTGCCGGTCACCGGCAGCACGATGCCGGTGATGTAGCCCGAGCAGACCGGCGACGCGAGGAATACATAGGCCGGCGACAGCTCTTCCGGTTGCGCGGGCCGCTTCATGTCGGTCTTCTTGCCGAACTGCTGCACCTTGTCGGCCGGCGAATCGGCCGGATTCAGCGGCGTCCAGACCGGCCCCGGCGCGACCGCGTTGACGCGGATGCCGCGGTCGAGCAGGTTCTGCGCGAGCGACTTCGTGAACGCATGGATCGCGCCCTTCGTCGCCGAATAGTCGAGCAGCTTCGGGCTGCCTTCGAGGCCGGTGACCGAGCCGGTGTTGATGATCGCGGCGCCCTTCTTCAGATGCGGCAGCGCCGCGCGCGCCATGTGGAAGTAGCCACCGACATTGGTCAGCAGCGTCTCGTTCAGGCGTTCGTCGGTGATGTCCTCGAGCGTATCGGCATGCTCCTGGAACGCCGCGTTGTTGACGAGCACGTCGAGCTTGCCGAATTCGCGCACGGTCGCCGCGACGGCAGCGCGGCAGTACGCCGCGTCCTTGACGTCGCCGGGCAGCAGCAGGCAGCGCCGGCCTTCGCTCTCGATGCAGCGCTTGGTTTCGTTCGCATCGTCGTGCTCGTCGAGATAGCCGATCGCGACATCGGCGCCTTCGCGCGCGAACAGCACCGCGACCGCGCGGCCGATCCCCGAATCGCCGCCGGTCACGATCGCGACCTTGTCGCGCAGCTTGCGGCTGCCTTCGTAATCGGGCGCGAGGAACTGCGGCTTCAGCTGCAGCTCGGATTCGTGACCGGGCTTCGCGATGTGCTGCGCCGGCAGCTTGTCCGGATGCTTGCGCGCGCCGGCCTGCACCGCCGGCGCTTCGCGCTCCGGCTCGGCCGGCTCGGCTTTGTCCTTGCGGTCCTGCGTGCGCTGGATCACGCGCTGCTTGCCGTCGACCGCGGCCGCGGCCGCGGCGGACGATTTCGTTGCGGGTTTGCCCGATTTCAAAGACTCGCTCCTCGCGCATCGGAAGAGCGCTCGCCGGCGCCGCGGCAAACCGCGTGCCGGTGCGGCGGAGATCGGTCTCCGGTCGTCCCAATGCAT
>JBDTXV010000368.1:0-3234 GCA_040006015.1 Caldimonas sp. | reverse complement strand
CGAAGATCGGCCGGATGGCGGTGCGGCAGAGCGTGCGCGGCAGCAGCGTCGGTCGTGCGGTGCTCGACGCGTTGCTCGCGTCGGCCCGCGAGCGCGGCGACCGCGAGGCGATCCTGCATGCCCAGATCAGCGCGGCGCCGTTCTACGAACGCGCCGGATTCGCGGCCCGCGGACCGGTGTTCGAGGAGGCCGGCATCCCGCACGTCGAGATGGTGCGCAGCCTCTGATCGAAATCGCGTCAGTGCGCAACGCCGGCGAATCCGGTATCGATGACCGGCTGCAGGCGGTGCGGATCGGGCCCGTCTGGCACCGGCCGCGGCCAGCCTTCGAGCAACGTGCGCCGCAGACGCGGCGGCTTCGAGCGATCCGCTTCGAAGCCGAGTTCGAGCAGATGCGTCCTGTCGCAGCCATCGGCGCGCTCGGTGATCAGCAAGGTCGAGCAGCGCGTGCCGTAACCGCGCGCCGGCATGTCGACGAAAGCGCTCGAAAGCTCGCGCTCGAACTCGATCGGCAGACCGGTCGGCGGCAGAGCCGCATCATCGGCGCGGGTCCGGTCGGCGAGGGCGCTGAACAGGGCCGTCGCGAGATCGTCGATCGACGCCGCGCGTTCGAGCGCATCGCCGAGGCGGGCCTTCAGCGCGACGACCTTCGGCCACGGCGTATCGAGCGCAGCGTTCGACAAGCCGTGGATGCCGACACCGAGACGCTGCGGCGCCGCGCTCGGGTGCGCGTTCGAAGCCCAGCAGAACTCGCCGGCGGACATGTCGGCGGCGATCAGGTTGAAGCCGTTGTGGCGAGCCGGCTCGATCCGTGCCCAGAAATCGTCCGCACTGTCTCGACCGACGAGCCAGTCGGCGACGATCCGGCCGCGCGACGGCCTGGCCGGATCGTTGTTGCCGGCCGCACGGATATTGGTCAGCAGCGCGAGCCGGCCGTTCGGCGTCAGCCCCATCCACGTTCCGCCGGCCTCGAGATCGCGGCCGCTCAGGATCGGTTGACCGCTGCCGTCCGACCACCAGGCGAGCGGCTCGGTCGGGCGCGCGTGGTACTCGTCGCGGTTCGCCGCGATCACGAGCGGAAAGCGCGGATGCGCGCCGATCGCGAGCGCTACGAGGCACATTCCAGAAAGACTTCGACGTGGCGCGGGCCGTCGATCCGTGTCAGGCGCCGCGCCGCTTCGGCCTCGATCCGCGCCTGCATCGACGCGTCGACACCGGCCGGCTGCCGCGCGGCATCGAACGCGTAGGTTTCCATCCAGGTCTGGCGTCCGCCGGATTCATCCGGTCGCCGCAACAGCCGCGCGACGAGGCCCGGTATCGCGGCGCGAAGCGCGGCGTGCAACGCCTCGACTTCGACCGCGGCAAGAGCCGCATCGGCAGCTCGCACGCGGTAGTAGACGTACAGCTCACGCATCGAGGGCCGTCAACGCGTAGGGCAGCGACGCTGCTCGCAATGGCGGACCGTCGGCGCTGCCGAGGTGCAACACGCCGCTCTCCATCGACGCGAGCTTCGCTTCGACGAGTGAGCTCCAGCCGCCGGACGGATTCGGCGCCGCGTTGACGACCATCCCGGCCGGCTGTTCCCGGTCCGCGTCGTCAAAGACCTCTTGGCCGGCCGCGGTGGGCGCGTCGCAATCGAAGCGGAACATCCGGCGCTTGATCGTGCCGCGGTACTGGCTGCGCGCGACGACTTCCTGTCCCGGATAGCAGCCCTTCTGGAAATCGACACCGCCGATCAGCTCGAAATTGAGCATCTGCGGCACGAAGCGGTCGACGGTCGCGGCTTCGACCGTCGGAATGCCGCTCTGCACCTCGAGCCAGCGCCAGTGATCGAGCGGAATAGGCGTGTCGATCTCTGCTGCGGCCGCAGCGCCGGCAACGAGACAACGAGCGAGCCCGGCCGCATCCGGCAGGCGGATCAGCACGCCGCCTCCGACCACGCGCTTTTCCCACACTTTCGCATCGCCGACCGAACGCGCTGACTCAGGGCCGACGCGCCCGACGAGCGGAATTTCGAGCGTGGCGTCGCTGAGCTTGCACTGCGCGCGCAGCACGAACATCGAAAGGCGCTTCAGCGTCGCCGCAAGCAGGCTTGCGGAGCAGATCAGCAGCAGTTCTTCGTCGCTCGACTTCCAGACGACGAAGCTCGCCTGCAGCCGGCCCTTCGCCGAGCAGAAGCCGGCGAGACGCGCCTCGCCGAGGCCTAGCGCGACGACGTCGGTGGTCAGTTGACTCTGCAGGAACTTCGTCGCGTCGACGCCGCGCGCGCGAATCGCGCCGAGGTGGTCGAGCCGTACCGCACCGTCGAGCATTTGTCTCTCCATGCCCCGATTATCATCAGCGTCCATGATTCTTACGCCCGCGAGGTTTGAGCGCCTGCGCCGGCGCCGCGCAACGTCGCTCCGATGAAAACCTTGCGCGTCCTCGTCGTGCTGCTCGTTCTCGTTTGCGGCGCGATCGCCGCGAGCGCTTTCTGGTGGCTGAATCGGCCGCTGCCGCTCGCGGCCGACACCGTCGAGGTCTCGATCGAGTTCGGAACCGCGCCGCGCGACATCGCGCAGCAATGGGTGCAGGCCGGCGTCGTCGCGTCGCCGGTGCTGCTGTACGAATGGTTCCGCTGGTCCGGCGAGTCGCGCCGGATCCGCGCCGGCAGCTACGAGATCGGTCGCGGCACGACGCCGGTCGCACTGCTGAACAAGATGGTCCGCGGCGACGAAACCCTCGCGGTCGTGCGCTTCAACGAAGGCTGGACCTTTCGTCAGATTCGCGCCGAGCTCGCGAAGGCCGACGCGCTGAAGCCGACGACCGCGACGCTGACCGATGCCGAGATCATGCAGGCGATCGGCGCGCCGGGCGTTCCGCCCGAAGGCCACTTCCATCCGGACACCTACGCATACAGCAAGGGCAGCGCCGATCTCGCGGTGCTGAAACGAGCCTATCGCGCGATGCAGCGCCGGCTCGAATCGGCATGGGCCGAACGCGCGGCCGACACGCCGCTGAAAAACTCCGAAGAAGCGCTGACGCTCGCTTCGATCGTCGAGAAGGAGACGGGCCAGGCGGCGGACCGCGGCCGCATCGCCGGCGTCTTCACCAATCGTCTACGCATAGGGATGCCGCTGCAGACCGATCCGAGCGTGATCTACGGCCTCGGCCCGTCGTTCGACGGCAATCTGCGCAAGCGCGACCTGCAGACCGATACGCCGTTCAACACCTACACGCGCGCCGGCCTGCCGCC
>JBDTXV010000367.1:0-3241 GCA_040006015.1 Caldimonas sp. | reverse complement strand
TCGCTGATGGGCCGCGTCGTCGAGCCGGGCCGCTTCGCGAACTGGATCGCGCCGCCGGCAATGGGCATCAATCGCCAGCCGGTCGATTTCGAATATGTTCGTTTCGGGTGATCATTCGCCGATGAACATTCAGGTGACGGCCGGCGAGGCGAGCGCAGCGGTGATCCAGCAGCACCTGATCGACCCCGAGATCTGCATCCGCTGCAACACCTGCGAAGCGACCTGCCCGACCGGCGCGATCACGCACGACGACCGCAACTACGTCGTCCGCGCCGACGTCTGCAATCTCTGCATGGCCTGCATCGCGCCGTGCCCGACCGGCTCGATCGACAACTGGCGCACGATGCCGATGGTCCGCGCGTATCCGATCGAAGAGCAGCTGACGTGGGACGAGCTGCCGCCCGAGCTGACGCCGGACCAGCTCGCCGCCGAAGGCGTGTCGCCCGATGACGCGGCCGCCGCTGCGGCCGAGCCGGTGCACGCGGTGATGCCCGAGGCGGCGGCCGGCGAAGCGCCGTTCAACTCGGGCGCGTTCGGCGCGACGGCGCCGCCGTGGTCGGCCGCGCATCCGTACACGAACCTGTTCGGGCCGAAGAACCCGACGACCGCGACCGTCGTCGGCAACGTCAACTGCACCGAAGCCGGCTTCCACAACCAGACCCATCACATCGTGCTCGACTTCGGCGCGATCCCGTTCCCGGTGCTCGAAGGCCAGTCGATCGGCATCGTCCCGCCCGGCGCCGATGCTCAGGGACGGGCGCATGTCGCGCGCCAGTATTCGGTCGCGAGCCCGCGCAACGGCGAGCGGCCCGGCTACAACAACGTCTCGCTGACCGTCAAGCGCGTTACCGAGGACCATCAGGGCCGGCCGGTCAACGGCTTCGCGTCGAACTACGTCTGCGACCTGAAGGTCGGCGACACGGTCCAGGTGATCGGCCCGTTCGGCCAGTCTTTCCTGATGCCGAACCATCCGAAGTCGGCGATCGTGATGATCTGCACCGGCACCGGCAGCGCGCCGATGCGCGCGATGACCGAGTGGCGCCGGCGCCTGCGCAAGAGCGGCAAGTTCGACGGCGGCAAGCTGATGCTGTTCTTCGGCGCGCGCACGCGCGAGGAGCTGCCGTACTTCGGCCCGCTGCAATCGCTGCCGAAGGACTTCATCGACATCAACCTCGCGTTCTCGCGCACGCCGGGACAGCCGAAGCGCTACGTGCAGGACCTGCTGCACGAGCGCGCCGCCGACCTCGCGCCGCTGCTCGCCGATCCGAACGCGCACTTCTACGTCTGCGGACTGAAGGCGATGGAAGAGGGCGTCGTCCTCGCGCTGCGCGACGTCGCCGAAGCGGCGCAGCTGCCATGGGACACGCTCGGCCCCGCGTTGAAGCGCGAAGGGAGGCTGCACCTGGAGACGTATTAGCGGCCTCGCCCAGATGGCCCGACCGGCGCCTCGCGCACCCGATTCACGTGCGTCGCTTGCTGCGAACGACACATTCGCCGCGATGCGAGCCGTTCTCGAACCCCGCCTCGTCGACCCGACCGCCTCCGAGCCGGGCCTCCTCGCCGACGTGCGCGACGAGAAGCATGTCGTGCGTTCCACTTCTCGGCGCGCCATCGCGGCGACGAAGGCCGGCTTCGCGACGAGGTGGCTTCGGCGTTCGCCGGTCGAACCGACCGTTCGCGAAGGCCGTCGGCGCAGCGGCGGAGTCGCTGCCGCGCGCTGCCGTCAGCGGCCGGCCGAGGCCTTCTCGTAGTAGCTGGAATCGAGATACTTCGACGGCTCGGTCAGCGTCTTCTGCGGCATGCCGTACTTGCTGCGCAACTCGAGCACGGTGCGCAAGCCGGCAGGGTCGATCGCGAGGTCGCGCGCGATGCCTCCGTGCTCGTTGACGAGGATCTCGTACGACTGCTTCGCCAGGGCCGGCGTCATGTCGCGAACGTTTGCGATCAGCAGAGCCTCGACGATCTCGCGGTTCGCGCGGTCGTACAGCCAGTCGACCGCCGATCGATAGGCGCGGATGAAGCCGACGAGCGCGGTCGCGTGGGCCTGGGCCCACGATCGCCGCGCGATTCCCGAGGTGCCCTGGTAGCTCTCGAGCGTGCCCGCGAGCGAGAGCCGGTGCATGCCGCGCTCCTGCGCAAGCAGGTCGAACGGCGTGCGCAGCAGCGTCGCCGCATGCTTGCCGGCGACGAGGTCGCGGTAGCGGTTCGCGGTGCCGCCGGCGCGCACGTAACCGACATCGGCTTCGGCGATGCCGTTGCGGGCGATCGCTTCGCGCAGCACGAACGCGGCGCCGGTCGTCATCGCGTCGACCGATAGAGTCTTGCCCTTCAGATCGGCGACCGTGCGTATCGACGGCCCGGCGACGAGCGACAGAAAGCCGCCGTCGCCGCCCATGAACGCGAACAGATCGGGAGGTTCGGCGAGCTTCGTTTCGACCTGGCCTTCCTGATAGGCGACGAGGTTGTCGATCAGTGCGAGTCCGATGTCGAATCGGCCGGCGAGCAGCGACGTCATCAGGAACGCCGAATCGGGCGTGTATGAATGCTGCACCGAGACGCCGTTGGCCTCGAAGAAGCCTTGCCGCTGCGCCGCCCAGAGCGGCAGATTCCAGCCGCCGTCGAATGTGATGACGCGCAGGTTTTCGCGCGCGGGCGGCGTCTGCGCCTGCGCCGGAGCGGCCGCGGCGACGCAGCAGGCGAACAGAAATCCGAGGAGCCGTAGCGCGCGCATCTACTTCACCTTGTCCTGTGCGACTTCGCGCAGCGTGTCGAGCAGCGGTTGCTGCTCCTGGCGCGCGAGCTCAGGAAATTCTAGTGGTGCGCGCATTGGGGGCATACCCGCACACAGCGGGTTCTTCTCGGTTGCGCGCGGCCCCCGGCTTTCGTATGGTGGGCGCGGACGGAAATCGGTGCCCATTCAGCCGACCGGTCGCGCGTTCGCGCTCCGGCGGATCCAAGGAGAAAACATTGAAGCTATTCGCAACCCTCGCTGTCGGCGCGCTCACGCTGTCGCTGGCCGCCGTCGCCCACGCGCAGACGATCATCAAGTTCAGCCACGTCGTCGCCGAGAACACGCCCAAGGGCCAGGCCGCCCTGAAGTTCAAGGAACTGGCCGAGAAGAAGCTCCCCGGCAAGGTCCAGGTGCAGGTGTTCCCGAGCTCGCAGCTGTTCGGTGACGCCAAGGAACTCGAGGCGCTGCTGCTCGGCGACGTGCAGTTCATCGCGCCCTCGCTCTCCAAGT
>JBDTXV010000366.1:0-3264 GCA_040006015.1 Caldimonas sp. | reverse complement strand
AAGGCGCTGTTCTCGGTCGCCGCGATCCTGGTCGTGATCTTCCTGCTCGGCATCAGCCGGGCGCCGTCGATGCTGCTTGCCTTGCCTGTGCTCGGTCTCGTCGGCGTGACGTTCGCATCGCTCGCGCTCGTCTTCAATTCGCTCGCGAAGGGCTACGATTTCTTCACCTACTACTTCACGCTCGTCATCACGCCGATGACGTTTCTGTCCGGTGTCTATTTTCCGATGGCGCAGATGCCGACCTGGCTGCAGGCGATCGGTCAGGTGCTGCCGCTGACCGCGGCGGTCGATCTAGTCCGCCCGCTGGTGCTCGGCCAGGTTCCGGCCGAGATCGTCCGACCGCTCGCGATCCTCGTTGCCTATGCGGCCGGTGGCTACTATCTTGCTCTGGTGCTGACGCGCCGGCGCTTCTTCCGGTAAGGTGATTGTCGATGTCGGCGACTCAGCCTGGCGACTCCACGAAAACGACAATGCGATCCGGGACCCTGACGATGCTGTGGCGGCGCCTTTTGGCCGGGCTGATCGCGCTCGCGGCCATGCACGGTGCGCATGCCGCGCAGGAGTTCCTCGAGCCCGAACAGGCGTTCAAGGTCAGCGCGCGTGCGCTCGACGACAAGACCGTCGAGCTGAGCTTCGCGATCGCGCCGGGCTACTACCTCTATCGCGAGCAGTTCAAGTTCGCGGCGAGCGGCGCGACACTGGGTACCGCAGTGCTGCCGCAGGGCAAGGTCAAGTTCGACGAGACTTTCCGCAAGAACGTCGAGACCTATCGCGACCTGCTGCGGGTCTCGATTCCGGTCGAGCGCGCCGGCGGCGACTTCCGCCTGTTCGCGACGAGCCAGGGTTGTGCCGATGCCGGCCTTTGCTACCCGCCGATGCAAACCGGCTTCAAGGTCAGCCTCGCCGGATACGGCGGCAGCGGCAGCGTAAGCAAGCTCGCCGCAAGCGAGCTCCCGGCGCCGGAATTCGGCGGCAGCAGCGCCATTGCCGCGTCGAGCGGACCGGCCGGATCTTCGGCTGACTCGTCGCCGCTCGGCAGCGCGCTGCGCGACGGCCGCTTCTGGCCGGTCGTCGGCGCGTTCTTCGTCGCCGGCGTGCTGCTTTCGCTGACGCCGTGCGTTCTGCCGATGCTGCCGATCGTCTCGTCGATCATCGCCGGCGACGGCGTCGCCGTCTCGCGCGGTCGTGGCTTCGCGCTCGCCGCGGCGTATTCGCTCGGGATGGCCCTGGTCTACACCGCGCTCGGCGTCGCCGCCGGCTTGGCCGGCGAAGGCCTCGCGGCTGCGCTGCAGACGCCGTGGGTGCTCGGCGCCTTCGCGCTCGGCCTGGTCGCGCTCGCGCTGTCGATGTTCGGCGCTTACGAGTTGCGTCTTCCGGCCGCCTTCACGGACCAGGTCACGCGGGCCTCGCAGCGCCTGCCGGCCGGTCGGTTCGCCGGCGTTTGCGCGATGGGCGGGATCTCGGCGCTGATCGTCAGCCCCTGCGTCGCGGCGCCGCTGGCCGGCGCGCTGGTCTATCTGAGCCAGACGCGCGACGTCTGGCTCGGCGGCACCGCGCTCTTTTCGCTCGCCGCCGGGATGAGCCTCCCGCTGCTGCTGATCGGCGCGTCGGCCGGTGCGCTGCTGCCGAAGGCCGGTCCGTGGATGAACGAGGTCAAGAGCTTCTTCGGCCTGCTGCTGATCGGCGTCGCGGTCTGGACCGTGCAGGCGCTGTTGCCGCCGGCATTGGTGCTGGCGCTCTGGGGCGCGCTCTGCATCGGCGCCGCGGGTCTCTTGATCGGGCGGTCGGGCGGGCCGCACGTCGGCCCGCGGCGGTCGCTCTGGCGCGGAGTCGCGGCTGCGCTGTTCGGGGTCTTCGGACTGTTGCAGCTGATCGGCGCCGCGTCGGGCGGCAGCGACCCGCTGCAACCGCTCGGCCATCTCGGCGCCGGCGCGCGCAGCGAATCCGGTGCCGCGTTGCCGCGTTTCGTCGCGATTCGCAGCGTCGACGAGCTCGACGCCGCGCTGCGCAGCGCCGGCCGGCCGGTGATGCTCGATTTCTATGCCGACTGGTGCGTCTCGTGCAAGGAAATGGAGCGCGACACTTTCACCGATCCGGCGGTCCGCGCCAAGCTCGACCGGGCGTTGCTGCTGCGCGCCGACGTGACCCGGAACAACGCCGAAGATCGCGCGTTGCTGAAGCGATTCGGCCTGTTCGGACCGCCCGGGACGATCTTCTTCGATCCGCAGGGCCGCGAAATCGCGGCGACCCGCGTGATCGGTTTTCAGGGCCCCGAGCGCTTCGTCGAGACCTTGCGCAGCGCGGGGCTGTAGAGGCTCCGCGCGCATTCGCTGTGTTAAACTTATCGGCTCAGTCGCGAGGTGGAGCAGTCTGGTAGCTCGTTGGGCTCATAACCCAAAGGTCGCAGGTTCAAATCCTGCCCTCGCAACCAATTCCAGGAGAGCCGTCGACACTGCGTCAGCAGTCGTGCCACGCGCTCGATAGAGTCGGCGATCCGCTCGCCGATCTCTGGTATTCACCTGTAGCGCGCGTACATCGCCTCCAGTTCGCCGCTGCGCCGCATTGCGCCGATGGCTTCGTTGACCGCCGCGAGAGCGACCCGGCCGCGCCGCGAAACCGCGCAGCTGGCGACGCAGGCGGTCGCCGAGGCCGCCAACCGCGCGAAGACCAGTTTCATCTCGCGCATGAGCCACGAGCTGCGCACACCGCTGAACCCGATCCTCGGCTTCTCTCAGTTGCTGCAGGGGCAGGCCGCGGAGCGACTGAGCGAAACCGAGGTCGGCCAGCTGCAGCACATCCAGCACGCGGGGTGGCACCTGCTGTCGCTGGCCGACGACGTGCTCGATGTCTCGCGCATCGAGGGCGGAAATCTCGGTGTCGACCGGCGCAGCTTGCCGCTTGCGCCGGTGCTGGAAATGGCCCTGCGCATCAGCGAGCCGGCTGCAGCGAAACGCGCGGTCGCGCTGCGAGCTTCTTACAACGACGCCGCGCGGGTCAATGTGCTGGCCGACCCGGTTCGGCTGCGCCAGGTGATGATCAACCTGCTGTCCAACGCCATCAAATACAACCGACCCGGCGGTTCGGTCGACGTCTCGGTCGCCGTCGGCAACGAGCGTGTCGAGATCGAGATCACCGACACCGGCCTGGGGATGAGTCCGGAGCAGCTCGAACACCTCTACGAGCCTTTCAACCGGCTCGGCCGCGATCATGAGGGCATCGAGGGCACCGGCATAGGGATGACGCTGAGCCGCGAACTCGTGCGGC
>JBDTXV010000365.1:0-3286 GCA_040006015.1 Caldimonas sp. | reverse complement strand
CGCAGCAGGATCTCCTGCACGGTCTCGCGCGTGAACGCGTCGAGCGCGCCCATCGGCTCGTCCATCAGCAGCACCGCCGGGTCGCTGGCGAGCGCGCGGGCGATGCCGACGCGCTGCTGCATCCCGCCCGAGAGCTCGTAGACCGCGTTTTCGGGGTACTTCTCGAGGCCGACCAGCGCGAGCTTGTCCTCGGCCGTGCGGTTGCGCGTCGCCCGGTCGGTGCCGCACAGGCGCAGCCCTAGCGCGACGTTGTCGCGCACGTTCAGCCACGGCATCAGCGCGTGCTTCTGGAACACGACGCCGCGATCGGCGCCGGGGCCGACGACCGGCTTGCCGTCGAGCAGGATCTCGCCGGTCGACGCCGGCAGGAAGCCGGCGATGCAGTTCAGCAGCGTCGTCTTGCCGCAGCCCGACGCGCCGAGCGCGACGACGAAATCGCCGTCGTGCATCGTCAGGTTGACCGGCGCGAGCGCCTGCAGCGTGCCGCCCTTGACGGCGTAGTTGACGGTCAGCTCACGGATGTCCAGTGTCGGCATGGGTCTCCTCTCTTCCAAGTAAAACCGACAAGGGCGCGCGCAGCGCGTCCCCCCGTCGTCCTGCGCGAAGCGCTATTTCCCCATCGCCTTATGCACGTAGGTCGACGTGACGTAGTCGGAGTAGTTCGGCTTGACCTCCTGGATCCGGCCCTGCTCCTTCAGGAACGCCGCGGTGTTCGTCATCGCCTTCGCGGCGCCGCCGCCGAGCCAGGTCGAAGACATCTGTTCCTCGAGCGTCGGGAAGCGATACAGGGCCATCGCCGCCGGCACGCCGGCCGCTTCGGCCTTGCTCCACTTCGCGACCGCCTTGACCTGCGGCGAATCGGCGGTCCACTTCGCGGCGTTGCCGCGATATTCGGCGTCGGCCTTCGCGAGCGTCTTGACGAGCGCGACCATGAAGCCTTCGTTGGCCGCGGCCCACTTCGAATTGACGACCAGCCCGTCGAACGTCGGGTAGCCCTTCTTGCCGATCGAGCCCGAGGTCGCGATCGTCTTGCCGCTGGCCTTGATCTTCGAGAGCACCGGGTCCCAGATGAACGCCGCATCGATGTCGCCGCGCTCCCACGCCGCGGCGATCTCGGGCGGGCGCAGGTTCATCACGTTGACGGTCTTCGGATCGACGCCTTCGGCCTTCATGTCGACCATCAGCTGGTAGTGCGAGGTCGAGACGAACGGCGTCGCGACCTTCTTGCCCTTCAGGTCCTTGACGCTGTTGATCCCCGAGCCGTTGCGCGCGACCAGCGCCTCGGCATCGGCGATGTCGTCGAGGATCCAGAACAGCTTGATGTCCTGGCCCTGGCTGGCCGCCGCGGTGACGCCGGCCGAGCCGACCTCGCCGATCTGCACGTCGCCCGAGGCCATCGCGCGGATCACGTCGCCGCCGCCGCCGAACATGCGCCAGTTGATCTTGTAGCCGGTCGCCTTCTCGAGCTCGCCCGACTCCATCACGGTGCGCAGCGGCACCAGCATGTCCTGGTGCGCGAACGTCACTTCCTTGGTCTGCGCGGAGGCCGCGCCGCAGACCGCCAGCGCCAGCGCGGCGGTCCAGTGCGGCAATCCTGCTTTCGTCTTCATCGTCGACTCCTCGTTGGAAAGTTCTGAATCGAGCAGCAAGCGCTGCGCCGGCTTTTGCAGGAGAGACTTTGCACCGAACCGCGCCCGACCGGAAGGGCCAGCATGCGCAGCCGTATGAGGCCAGCCGCTTGGGAGTTACCCGCACTCGGCGCCGCTCGGGCCGACTCCGCGCCACGCGTCCTGCTGCGGCGCGGCACACGATCGCGCGCTGCCGCCGTCAGCTCGACGCCGGTGCCGCGCGCACCTCGCGCGCCTGTGCGAGCTCGGCGACCGCGAGGCCGAGCGCGCCGATCGCGGCGGCGATCTGCGCGGTCGCGATCGACGACAGGCGCAGCCGGAAGAACGGGCACGGATATGGCGGCTCGATGAAGAACACGTCGCCGGCCTCGATCAGTACGCCGTGGCCGCGCGCCGCGAGCGACAGCTCGGCGGCATCGTGCCACGCCGGCGCGCGGACCCAGATCGAGCCTCCGCCCTGCGGCAGCGTGAACGCGAACTCGGGCAGATGCTCGCGCAGCGCGGCGGCCGCGACCGCGAGACGCTCCTGCATCGCGGCGTTGACGCGGCGCGCATGCGACTCGTGGTGGCCAAGCGAAAGAAAGAGCGCGTACGCATGCTGCAGGAACGCGCTCGGGTGGCGCAGCATCGCGTGGCGCAGCACGCGCAGCTCGTCGATCAGCGCGCGCGGCGCGACGATGTAGCCGAGGCGCAGCGCCGGCGACAGGCTCTTCGAGACCGAGCCGACATAGACCACGCGGCCGCTCCGGTCGAGGCTCTTCAGCGCCGGCATCGGCGCGCCGGCGTAGAGGTTCTCGGCTTCGTAGTCGTCCTCGATCACGACGAAGTCGCGCGCGGCGGCGAGCGCGAGCAGCGCGTGGCGCCGCTCCAGGCTCAAGGTCGCGGTGGTCGGGCTCTGGTGCGACGGCGTGACGAACAGGTAGTCGAGCGCCGGCAGATCGGCGACCGCGACGCCGTCGGCATCGACCGCAACGCGCGCCCACTGCGGCCGGCGCAGCGAGAAGCTGTTGCGCGCATGCGGATGGCCGGGCTCCTCGAGGCCGACCCGCGTCGACTCGTCGAACAGCGCCTCGGCGAGCAGGTAGTAGGCCTGCTGCGCGCCGACCGTCATCAGCACCTCTTCCTTCGCCGCGAACACGCCGCGCTTCGGCAGTAGGCGCAGCCGGATCTGCTCGATCAGGTCGGGGACGTCGTCGGTCTCGAAGTCGGGCGTCCACAGCGGCACCTGCGAGCGCGCGAGGCTGCGCGCGCAGCATTCGCGAAAGTCCTCGGTCGGGAATAACTGCGGATCGTAGGTGCCGTAGACGAACGGATACGGATACTTGCGCCACTGGTCGGGCTTGGCCAGCGTCGGCCGGCCGGCGAGCGAGCGCAGCACGCGGGACGACCAGCGCGGCGCCGCACCCGATGCGCCGCCCGTCGGCGGCGCATCGGGACGCGCGACAGCCGCCGGCAATGCGTGGCGAGCCACGAAGACGCCGCTGCGCGGCCGCGACTCGAGGAAGTCCTCGTCGATCAGCTGCAGGTAGGCCGAGGTCACGGTGTTGCGGCTCAGGCCGAGCAGGCGCGCCAGCTCGCGCGACGACGGCAGCGGTGCGCCCGGAGGCAGCCGGCCATCGAGCACCGCATGGACGATGGCCAGTCGCAACCGGCCTTGC
>JBDTXV010000364.1:0-3292 GCA_040006015.1 Caldimonas sp. | reverse complement strand
GCTCGCCGGCCTCGGCGCGATGGGCTTCGTCGCACGTCGTCGCAAGTCGGCCTGATCGGCTGAAAGCTGAACGAGCGGCCCGGAGCGATCCGGGCCGTTCTTCTTCGGCTTGCCCAAAGGACAGCAGGGAGCCGTTCCGGTAGACCATCGAAAAAGGAGAGGACGCCATGCAGCGCCGCATATGGCGAATCACGCCCAGCGCACCGCGCGGCGAGATCGTCGTTCTGGATTCGGCGCCCGATGAAGACGGGCTGGCCGAGGTCGACGGGATCGCGCGGCTCGCCGAGGCCTCGGACACGAGGGTGTTGCGCGAGCCGAACTGGCAGGCCTCGTCGTACGACCTGCTGCACGGCCTGGAAGTGACCGAGTTCGAGGACACGGTCCCGGGGAAATACCACGACTAGGGTCGGACGGCTCGGCGCCGCTCGCGCGGCGCTGCCGACGCCCGACCCGCTCAGAGCGGCCGCAACGGCCGGAAGAACTCGGCGATCTCGCGTGCCAGCGCCTCGGGCTGCTCCATCGCCGCGAAATGTCCGCCCCGCGCCATCGGCGTCCAGCGTCGGATGTCGGTGTACGTGCGCGCGGCGAGCGATCGGGGCGGCCGCAGGATCTCGTGCGGGAACGCGGCGTAGCCCATCGGCGCGGTGACTCCCCCTTCCGGTATCGGCCACGGACCGTGCATCCGCGCGTAATACGGCCAGAACGACGAGCCGATCGCGCCGGTGAACCAGTAGAGGCCGATGTTGGCGAGCAGGTGGTCGCGCGCGAACACGCTTTCGACGTCGCCGCCGCAATCGGACCAGGCGCGAAACTTCTCGACGATCCAGGCCGCGAGCCCCGCCGGTGAGTCGCCGAGGCCGAACGCCAGCGTCTGCGGGCGCGTGCCCTGGATCCACTGGTAGCCGGTCTCCTCCTTGATCCAGTGCGCGAGCTCGTCGAGATACTTCCGCTCTTCGGGCGTCGGATTCGGAACCATCTTCGGATCGCGCGGCACCGCGAGCAGGTTCAGGTGGATGCCGATCAGCTTGTCGGCATGCACCGCGCCGAGACGCGACGTGACGAACGCGCCCCAGTCGCCGCCCTGCGCGGCGAAGCGTTCGTAGCCGAGCACGCCGGTCATCAGCTCGGCGAAGCAGTCGGCGATCATCTCGAGGCTGAAGCGCGGCTGGCCCGGCGTAAACGACAGCGCGTAACCCGGCAGCGACGGCGCGACGATCGTGAACGCATCGGCCGGATCGCCGCCGAAGCGGGCCGGGTCGGTCAGGCGCGGAATGAGGTCGACGAACTCGAACACCGATCCGGGCCAGCCATGCGAGAGCAGCAGCGGAACCGGCGCGGGCCCGTTGCCCTCGACATGCAGGTAATGCAAGTCGATGCCGTGCAGCGGCACCTTGAATTGCGGAAAGGCGTTGAGGCGCGCCTCCGCGGCGCGCCAGTCGAAGCGGCTGCGCCAGTGGTCGACGAGCTCGCGGAGATACGCGACGTCGGTGCCGTAGGCCCAGGGCTCGCCTGGCGCCTGGTCCGGAAAGCGGGTGCGGGCGAGGCGATCGTGGAGGTCGACGATCGCGGCGTCGGGGATGTGCAGGTGGAACGGCTGCGGCGTGGCTGCCATGGCGGACCTTCCGATTGAGTCCTGTCATTGTGGCGGTCGTAGCGCGCGCCGGGACGACCTGCTGCCGTCGGCGTCGTTCAGATCATCGCCGCCGGATCCAGCAAATTCTCGCCCGGCGCATGCGCTGCGAACCGCGTGACGCGGCGCGGCTTCAGGTGTACTTGCGCGCCGGCGCCGAGCCCGAGCCGTTCCCGCACCGCGGCGAACTCCGAGCGCGGCATCTCGACGTCGATGTAGCTGCCGTCGTCGAGACGCCGGAACTCGATCCGCGCCTGCGCGCCGAGTGTTAGCACCTGCGACAGCGTCACCGCGATCGTGCCGTCTTGCGGCGCCGCGACGATCTGCAGCTCGTGCGGTCGCACGTAGCTCACTTCCGACGCCTCGTCGCCGTCGTCGACGACACCGCCCGGTGCATGTCCGAAGCGCCCGTGGAACAGGTTCACGTCGCCCAGAAACTGCAGCACGAACGGCGTCTTCGGATGGTCGTAGACCTCGTCGGGCGTGCCGTCCTGCTCGATCCGACCGTGGTTCATGATGACGACGCGGTCGGCGACCTCCATCGCCTCTTCCTGGTCGTGTGTGACGAAGACGCTGGTCACGTCCATCTCGTCGTGCAGGCGGCGCAGCCAGCGGCGCAGTTCCTTGCGCACCTTCGCGTCGAGCGCGCCGAACGGCTCGTCGAGCAACAGCACCTGCGGCTCGACCGCGAGCGCGCGGGCGAGCGCGATGCGCTGGCGCTGGCCGCCCGAGAGCTGATGCGGGAAGCGGTCGGCTAGTCCGTCGAGCTGCACGAGCTCGAGCAGCTCGGTCACCTTGCGGCGGATCGTCGCGTCGTCGGGCCGCGTCGCGCGCGGCCGCACGCGCAGCCCGAACGCGACGTTCTCGAAGATGCTCATGTGGGCGAAGAGCGCGTAGTGCTGGAACACGAAGCCGACGTTGCGCTCGCGCACGTCGGCGTCGGTCGCGTCGGCGCCGTGGAAGAGCACCGAGCCGGCATCGGGGCGCTCGAGCCCGGCGATGATGCGCAGCAGCGAGGTCTTGCCGGAGCCCGAGGGCCCGAGCAGGGCGACCAGCTCGCCCGAATCGATGTCGAGGTTCAGGCCGTCGCAGACGACGGTCGCGCCGAAGCGCTTGTGCAGGTTGCGGATCTCGATGCTCATCGGTCGGCTTTCGTCGGTGTCGTCAGGGAGTGCGCCGTGGGTCGCGCATGCGGCGCTCGACCGCGTACTTCAGCGCCAAGGTCACGAGCGCGAGCAGCGCGAGCAGCGATGCGACCGCGAACGCGGCGGCGAACTGGTATTCGTCGTGGAGGATCTCGATGTGCAGCGGCAGCGTGTTCGTCAGCCCGCGGATGTGGCCCGAGACCACCGAGACCGCGCCGAACTCGCCCATCGCGCGCGCATTGCAGAGGATCACGCCGTAGAGCAGCGCCCATTTGACGTTCGGCAAGGTCACGCGGCGCAGGATCTGCCAGCCCGACGCGCCGAGCACGCGCGCCGCCTCCTCCTGCTCGGAGCCCTGCGCCTGCATCGTCGGGATCAGCTCGCGGGCGATGAACGGGAACGTCACGAACACGGTCGCGAGCACGATGCCGGGCACCGCGAAGATCACTTTCAGGTCGTGCGCCTGCAGCCACGGCCCGAGCCAGCCCTGCAGGCCGAACACCAGCACGTAGATCAG
>JBDTXV010000363.1:0-3301 GCA_040006015.1 Caldimonas sp. | reverse complement strand
AGAAGAGCGGCGCCGGCTTCTACAAGAAGGTCGGCAAGGACATCCTGCGCCTCGATCCTTCGAAGGTCGATGCGGGAGGCAAGGACGCGGGCGGCTACGTGCCGGCAGGCGGCAAGGCCGACGAGATCGTCGCGCGGATCCTGAAGAAGCCGCCGGCCGAACGGCTGAAGCTGCTGCGCGAATCGAAGAATCCGCAGGCGCAGTTCCTGTGGGCGATCCTGCGCGACAGCTTCCATTACGCCGCGGTGCATCTTGCCGAGATCGCCGAGAGCGCGCGCGACATCGACTTCGCGATGCGCTGGGGCTTCGGCGTCAGCCAGGGCCCGTTCGAGCTGTGGCAGGCCGCCGGCTGGGGCCAGGTCGCCGAGTGGATCAGGCAGGACATCGATGCCGGCAAGGCGCTCAGCAATGCGCCGCTGCCGGCCTGGGTCTTCGAAGGCGCGGTCGCGACGAACCAGGGTGTGCACCGGCCGGAGGGTTCGTGGAGCGCGGCACATGCGCGCTGGGTGCCGCGCAGCACGTTGCCGGTCTACGAGCGGCAGATCTTCCCGGAAAGCGCGATCGGCGCCGATGCCGTCGCGCCGCTCGCGTCCGGCACCGAGGAGTTCCGCAACGACGAAGTGCGGGCCTGGAGCCACGACGGCGACGTGCTGATCGCGAGCATCACCGCGAAGCTGCACCTGATCAGCCCGAGCGTCACCGAAGGGCTCGCGCGCGCGCTCGAGATCGCCGAGGCGAAGTACAAGGGCCTCGTGATCTGGTCGCCCGACGACGTGTTCTCGGCCGGTGCGAATCTCGAAGCGCTGATGCCGGTGTTCATGAAGTCGGGCGCGAAAGGGATCGAGCCGGAAGTGAAGAAGCTGCAGGACATGATGCTGCGGCTGCGCTATGCGACGGTGCCGGTCGTTGCGGCGCTGCGCGGCATCGCGCTCGGCGGCGGCTGCGAGCTGGCGCTGTACTCGGCGCGCCGGGTCGCCGCGATCGAAAGCTACATGGGCCTCGTCGAGGTCGGCGTCGGCCTGATCCCGGGCGGCGGTGGCCTGACCTATATCGCGCGTCGCGCCGCCGAGATGGCATCGGCCGCGAACGCGAACGCCGACATCCTCGCGTTCCTGCGCGACGGCTTCACGAACGCGGCGATGGCCAAGGTCGGCACCAGTGCGCTCGAGAGCCGCAGGCTCGGCTACTTGCTGTGGAGCGACGTCTTCGTGCCGCACAAGGACGAGCTGCTGTTCGTCGCGAGCGCGCAGGCGAAGGCGATGTACGACGGCGGCTATCGCGCGCCGGCGCGGTCGCTGTTCCCGGTCGCCGGCCGCTCGGCGATCGCGACGATCAAGGCGCAGCTCGCGAACATGCGTGACGGCGGCTTCATCAGCGCGCACGATTTCCACATCTCGGCGCTGATCGCCGATGTAGTCTGCGGCGGCGATGTCGATGCCGGCTCGATGGTCAGCGAGGAATACCTGATGGCGCTCGAGCGCAAGCACTTCTGCGCGCTGCTCGGGCACCTGAAGACGCAGGAACGGATCATCGGCATGCTGCAGAGCGGCAAGCCGGTCCGCAATTGAAAGGACCCATCGAAATGAGCAGGCAGGTTCAGGACGCATACATCGTCGCCGCGACGCGCACGCCGATCGGCAAATCCGGGCGCGGCTATTTCCGCACCACCCGCTCCGACGATCTGCTGGTGCTCGCGATCCGCAGCGCTTTGAAGCAGGTGCCGTCGCTCGATCCGAAGGCGATCGAGGACGCGGTGATCGGCTGCTCGTTCCCCGAGGCCGAGCAGGGCATGAACATGGCCCGGATCGCCGTCGCGCTGGCCGCGCTGCCGCATTCGGTCGGCGGCATCACCGTCAACCGCTTCTGCGCGTCGGGACTTTCGGCGGTGCAGATGGCGGCCGACCGGATCCGTGTCGGCGAGGCCGATGTGATGATCGCGGGCGGCGCCGAATCGATGAGCCTGGTGCCGATGGGCGGCAACAAGCCGTCGTTCAATCCGCGCGTCTTCGACGGCGACGAGAACGTCGGCATCGCGTACGGGATGGGCCTGACTGCCGAGAAGGTCGCGACGCAGTGGAAGGTCTCGCGCGAGGCGCAGGACGAATTCGCGCTGCAGTCGCATCTGAAGGCGCTGAAGGCGCAGCAGGCGGGCGAGTTCGGCGACGAGATGACTCCGGTCGAGATCGTCGATCGTTTCCCCGATCTGGCCCGCGGCGAGCCCGGCACACGCACGCGCACCGTCACCCTCGATGAAGGACCGCGTCCGGATACATCGCTCGAAGGGCTCGCGAAGCTGAAGCCGGTGTTCGCCGCAAAAGGCTCGGTCACCGCCGGCAACAGCTCACAGACCAGCGACGGCGCCGGCGCGCTGATCCCGGCGAGCGAGAAGGCCGTCAAGCAGTTCGACCTGAAGCCGCTGGCCCGCTTCGTCAGCTTCGCGAGCCGCGGCGTGCCGCCCGAGATCATGGGCATCGGCCCGATCGAGGCGATACCGGCGGCCTTGCGCTACGCCGGCCTGCAGGTCGGCGACATCGACTGGATCGAGCTGAACGAGGCGTTCGCGGCGCAGGCGCTCGCGGTGATCGACACGGTCGGGCTCGACCGCGCGAAGGTCAATCCGATGGGCGGCGCGATCGCGCTCGGCCATCCGCTCGGTGCGACCGGCGCGATTCGCGCGGCGACCGTCGTCCATGCGCTGCGCCGTCATGATCTGAAGTACGGGATGGTGACGATGTGCGTCGGTACGGGCCAAGGCGCCGCCGGCATCTTCGAACGAGTCTGAGGAGAACGGGATGAGCATCCGGACCGGAGTGCTGAACGGCGTCGCGACGATCGAGATCGCGCGGCCGGAGAAGAAGAACGCGATCACGCAGGCGATGTATCGCGCGATGGCCGATGCGCTCGATGCCGCGGTCGCCGACGACGCGGTCCGCGCGGTGCTCCTGACAGGGCAAGCCGGCATCTTCACGTCCGGCAACGACATCGAGGACTTCGTGCAGCGCTCGACCGAAGGCATCGCGTCGCCGGCGTTCGGCTTCATGCGCGCACTGATCGGCTGCGACAAGCCGGTCGTCGCCGCCGTGACCGGCGCCGCAATCGGGATCGGCACGACGATGCTGCTGCATTGCGACTTCGTCTATGTCTCCGATGAGGCGCGCCTCGCGATGCCGTTCGTCGCCCTCGGCCTCGTGCCGGAGTTCGCGTCGAGCCTGATCGTGCCGCAGCTGGTCGGCAATGCGCGCGCGGCCGAGAAGCTCTTGCTCGGCGATCCGTTCACCGGCGCCGATGCGGTCGAGTGCGG
>JBDTXV010000362.1:0-3305 GCA_040006015.1 Caldimonas sp. | reverse complement strand
GCGGCGTCACGAACGACGCGGTGACCAGCGCGCGGACGACACGCCGGCCGGGCAGGTCGGTGCGCGAGACCAGCCACGCGAGCGGCGTCGCGATCGCGAACGACAGCGCGCCGACGCCGAGCGCCATCGCGATCGCGACCAGGAACGGCTTGCGCAAGGTCGCGTCGGTCGCGAGCGCGGCGAAATTGGCGAGCGTGTACGCACCGTTCTTGTCTGTCAGGCTGTAGTAGAGCAGCCAGCCGAGCGGCAGCAGCACCAGCACCGCGAGCGCGAGCACCAGCAGCCCGAAGACCGGACCGAACAAGTCGATCCGCAACGCTCGCCGCGGCGCCGGGACCGCGAGCGTCCCGGTCATCGATCGCGGCGCCAGCGCCGGCGGCGGCTTGCTTGCGCGGGCGTCATGCGGGCTGCGCCATCAGGTGCCGAAGTATTCCTCGTACTTCTTCTTGATCGTCTCGACCTGCCCTTCGAGCGCCGCCGGATCGGGATTCAGCACCTTGATCTGTGCGAGCGGCGTGCGCCCGGCCTTCTCCTTCACTTCGCGATGGAACGAGCGCAGCCCGCCGACATCGCTGTTGGCCTGCTGCGCCTCGCGGCTGAACATGAAGTGATAGAAGAGACGCGCCGCGTTGGGATGCGGCGCGTTCTTCAGCAGTGCGGCGTTGCCGACGACGAGAGGCGTCCCATCCGTCGCATAGACCGGCTCGATCGGCGCGCCCGATTCCTTCAGCAGCAGCACGTTGTATTCGTTGCCGTCGGCCATCACCGGGCGCTCGCCCTGGACCAGCTTCTTCGGCGGCTCGGTCGACGACTGCACCTGCAGCACGCGCTGCTTGCCGAGCTTCTCGAAATAGTCCCAGCCGAGCGCCTGACTCAGCGCGAACGTGTCGGTCATGATCGTGCCGCTATAGCCGGGATGGGCCTTGACGAGCTTGCCTTTCCATTTCGGGTCGAGCAGATCGGCGTGGCTTTTCGGCGCCTCGTCCTTGGTCACCAGCTTCGTGTTGTAGGCAATGATCGACAGGTGCGCGCGATAGGCCGCGTACTGGCCGTCGGCGTCGCGGTCTTCCTTCGGCCAGTACTTCGCGACGTCGCCCGGCACCGCCGGCTGCAGCCAGCCATTGCGCTTGAAGGCGATGAAGTGCACCGCGTCCGAGGTCTCGATCACGTCGGCGTTGTAGATCTTGCTGCCGTACTCCTGGTTGATGCGCTGGAACACGCGTTCGGCGCCGGCGCGCTCGACCTGCACCTTGACGCCGGGATACTTGCTCTCGAACAGCGTCGCGAGCTTCTCGGCGACCGTGACGTCGGTCGCTGTATAGAACACGACCTTGGCTTCCTTGACCGCCGCGGCGACGAGTTGCGGCGTCACGTCGTATGGCGCCGGCGCCTCGGCGCGAGCGAGCGCGGGACACAGCGCGGCGGCGACACAAAGCGCGGCGAGCGCGGTGGTTCTCGACATGGTTCGGCCCCTCGATCGATCGGTTGCGCAAGCGCGCGAGGGGCCGATTCTCGGGGTCGGGATCGGGCATGAACAGCGGGAAAGTCCGGGTGCTTCGTCGCGCCGATCGAGCCGCGCGCGGCAGGTGCAAAATGGATTGCGCCGGAGGCGCGCCCGCAACGCTCGCGAGCAACTGACGACAAGCGCAAAGGGAGACTCCGGATGAATCCGAACAAGGCACTGTGGGAGAAGGGCGACTTCACGCGCATCGCGCGGACGATGCGCGCAAGCGGAGAAGCGCTGGTCGAGGCAATCGGTGTGACCCGGGGGCTGAAGGTCCTCGATCTCGGCTGCGGCGACGGCACGACGGCGCTCCCGTCGGCCCAGCTCGGCGCCGACGTGCTCGGCGTCGACATCGCCGGCAACCTGGTTGCGGCAGGCAACGCGCGCGCGAAGGAGCTCGGGCTCGCGAACATTCGCTTCGAAGAGGGCGATGCCAGCGATCTGCGTCCGCTCGCGGACCGCGGCTTCGACCTCGTCGTCAGCATCTTCGGCGCGATGTTCGCGCCGAAGCCGTTCGACGTCGCGAAGGAGATGGTCCGCGTGACCCGCCCCGGCGGCCGCATCGTGATGGGCAACTGGATCCCGAACGACCCGACCCTGGTCGCGCAGATCCTGAAGATCAGCTCGGGCTATTCGCCGCCGCCGCCCGAGGGTTTCGTCAGCCCGATGACCTGGGGCGTCGAAAGCCACGTCCTCGAGCGCTTCGCGGCGGCCGGCGTTGCGATGGACGCGGTCGCGTTCGCGAAGGAGACCTTCAGGTTCGACTTCGACGGAACGCCGGCGCAGTTCGTCGACGAGTTCCGCAACTACTACGGCCCGACGATGAACGCGTTCGATGCCGCCGCGAAGAACGGCCGCGCCGACGCGCTGCAGGCCGAGCTCGAGGCGCTGTTCGAGAGCCAGAACCGAAGCGGCGCCGACGATCGCACCACGATCCCGGCCACGTTCCTGCGCGTGACGGTCGACGTGGCCTAGCGGCGCGGCCAACGCGAACGCCGGTCCGATCGTCGACGTTGCTTCGGAGAGCGGGCTTGAGATCTCGCTGTCGATCAGACGCAACTCGGTTGGCTTATCGGCCTGTACTTGCTGCCCGGCGTTGCTTTCGCGCTTCCCGGCGGGCTGCTCGGACAGCGCTTTGGCGACAAGCGACTGGTGCTGATCGGCCTCGGTCTGATGGGCGTAGGTGGCTTGTGGCTCGCATCGGCGAGTTCGTTGGCAGAGGCCGACGCGGCGCGCTTCACCAGCGGCATCGGCGCGGTGATGCTGAACGTGCTGGTGACGAAGATGGTCACGGACCTGTTCGATGGGAACGAGCGTCTGCTCGCGATGTCGGTGCTGATCAATTCATGGCCGGTCGGCATCGGCCTCGCGCTGCTCGTGATCGGGCCGCTCGCAGAGCTCGGCGGCTGGCGTTGGGGCATTGCCGCATCGGCAGGGTTCGCGGCGATCGGCTTCGCGCTCGTTTCGGCTCTGCCTCGGTCGGCGGTGACGCTGTCTCAGGACCGGTCGCCGGGCATCGGTCTCGGCGTGCTCACGCGCCGCGAATGGCGCCTGTTGACGATAGGGTCGCTCCCCTGGCTGTTTTACAACGCGGCATTCCAGATCGCGATCTCGTTCCTGCCGTCGTTCCTGGTCGGCAACGGATGGGGGATCGCGTCGTCAGGCAGCCTGGTCGCGCTGAATACGGTGCTCTTTGTCGTCAGCGTTCAGATCGGAGGCGTATTGCTGAAGCGAGCGACCGATCCCGATCGGCTGTGTCATGTGACGATCGTCGGCTGGTGCATGACCTTGCTGCTGATCG
>JBDTXV010000361.1:0-3313 GCA_040006015.1 Caldimonas sp. | reverse complement strand
TCGCCGCGGTGCTGATCTCGATGTTCGTCAGCTTCACGCTCGACCCGATGCTCTCCAGCATCTGGAACGACCCGCAGGCGCACGGCGTGCACCACGGGCCACCGGTCACGCGCTACGACCGCACCGTCGGCCGCGTCACCGGCCTTTTCGACCGGCTGACCGTGCGCCTCGGCGAGGCTTATCAGGCGATCCTGCGCTGGTCGCTCGGGCATCGGCTGGCGACCCTGGCGATCGCGCTCGCGACCTTCGTCGGCAGCTTCTTCATCATTCCGGTCCTCGGCGCCGAGTTCGTGCCGAAGGCCGACTTCTCCGAGACCCAGCTGAACTTCTACACGCCGGTCGGCTCGTCGCTCGAAGTGACCGAGACGCGCGCGCGCCAGATCGACGCGGTGCTGCGCGAGATGCCGGAGGTGCGCTACACAGTGACGACGATCAACAGCGGCCAGGCCGCCGGCAAGATCTACGGCGCGACCTATGTGCGCCTCGCCGACCGCAAGGACCGCACGCGCAGCGTCAACGAGATGAGCGTGCCGCTGCGCGAGCGGCTCGCGCGGATCCCCGGCATCACCGTGACGAACATCGGCCAGACCGATCTCGGCGGCGGCAAGAGCCTGCAGTTCTCGATCCAGGGCACCGACCTCGCCGAGCTCGAGCGGCTGTCGAAGGCGATCACCGCGCGGCTCGCGCAGATCCCCGGCCTCGTCGACCTCGACACGACGTTGAAGCCGGACAAGCCGACCGTCGCGATCGAGGTCCGGCGCGATGCCGCCGCCGATGCCGGACTGAACGTCAACACGCTCGCGCTCTCGCTGCGCACATTGGTCGCCGGCACGCTGGTCGGCAACTGGCGCGCGCCCGACGGCGAGAACTACGACGTCAACGTGCGCCTGACTCCGGAAAGCCGCAATTCGATCGAGGATCTGCAGCGGATGCCGATCAACATCGCGCCGGCGGCCGACGGGACGAGCCGCGTCGTGCGCCTGTCGCAGGTCGCCGACATGAGCGCGGCGACCGGGCCGAACCAGATCAACCGGCGCGACCTGAACCGCGAGATCAACATCGACGCGAACGCGTTCGGGCGCAGCACCGGCGACGTCTCGGCCGACATCCGCAAGGTGCTCGACGACGTCGCCTGGCCGCCCGGCTATCGCTACAGCTTCGGCGGCTCGACGAAGAACATGAACGAGTCGTTCGCGTATGCGATCGGCGCGCTCGGGCTCGCGGTCGTCTTCATCTACATGATCCTGGCGAGCCAGTTCCGCAGCTTCCTGCAGCCGCTCGCGCTGATGAGCTCGCTGCCGCTGACCTTGATCGGCGTCGTGCTCGCGCTGCTCTTCTTCCGCTCGACCTTGAACATGTTCTCGATCATCGGCATCGTGATGCTGATGGGACTGGTCACGAAAAACGCGATCCTGCTGATCGATTTCGCGATTCGCGCGCAACGCGGCGAGCACGGCGACGCACCGCTCGCGCGCGAGGCCGCGCTGCTGCATGCCGCGAGCGTGCGGCTGCGCCCGATCCTGATGACGACGCTGGCGATGATCTTCGGGATGGTGCCGCTCGCGTTCGCGATCTCCGAAGGCTCGGAGCAGCGTGCGCCGATGGGCCAGGCGGTGATCGGCGGCGTGATCACGTCGTCGCTGCTGACCCTGGTCGTGGTCCCGGTCGTCTACTGCTATCTCGACGACCTGTCGCGCTGGGCCCGGCGCAAGTGGACCGGCAACGCGACGCCGCCGGCGGTGGTTGCCGACACGCCGCGCTGATACAGCGCCCACCGAAATAAACTACCGCGCTGGAACGACCGGCCCCGACGATGAATACCGAACAAGCCCGCTTCAACATGATCGAGCAGCAGATCCGCACCTGGGACGTGCTCGATCCCGGCGTGCTCGAGCTGCTCGCGGTCGTCAAGCGCGAGGACTTCGTGCCGGCCGCGTACCGGGCGATGGCCTTCGTCGACACCGAGGTGCCGCTGCCGAACGGCCAGTCGATGCTCGCACCGAAGGTCGAGGCCCGGCTGCTGCAGGAGCTTGCAGTGCAGCGCCACGAGCGCGTGCTCGAGGTCGGCGCCGGCTCCGGCTACATGGCGGCGCTGCTCGCGCACAAGGCGCAACACGTGACGACGTTCGAGATCGATCCCGAGCTCGCCCGCCTCGCCGCCGACAACCTGCGCCGCGCGTGGATCACGAACGTCGCGGTGCTGCAGGCCGACGCGTCGCGCAGCGTGCCCGAGGACGGCCCGTTCGACGTGATCATGCTGTCGGGCTCGGTCGCCGAAGTGCCGCGCGCGGTGCTCGCGCAGCTGAAGCCGGGCGGCCGGCTCGCCGCGATCGTCGGCCAGCTGCCGATCATGCGCGCGGTGCTGATGACGCGCAGCGGCGAAACCGGCTTCTCGTCGGTCGAGCTGTTCGATGCGGTCGCGCCGCGCCTGCACGGTTTCGGCGAGCCGCCGCGATTCGTCTTCTGATGCGGCCGGCCCGTCACGCCGCGACCGACCCGGCGCAGCCTGTCGCCCGCTTTCGTCGTCACGGCACCCGCAGCACGCAGGTCGTCGGATTTGCGGAGCTCACGAACGGCGAGTCGGTCTATAACGGCGCCGGCGCGGTCGAGCCGGATCGGCCGGCGCGAGCCGGTCGATCGGCGCCGGTCGACGCTGGCGAGCCGCGCTAGAAAACGAACCACGGAAAACCGCCATGCCCGCAACGAGACCCCCTTTCAGCGCGATCCACCGCGCCGCGTCGCGGCACCGGCGTGTCGCTGCGCGCTCGTCTGCGCGCTCTGCAGCGCTGCCGCTCTCGCTGCTGCTCGGCCTCGTCGGCGCGCCGGCGCGCGCGCAGAGCCTGCTCGAGCTCTACGACGCGGCGCACGGCTTCGATGCGACGTATCAATCGGCGCGCGCGCTGGCCGAATCGACCCCGTACCGGATCGAACAGGCCCGGGCGCTGCTGCGGCCGAGCGCATCGCTGTCGAGCAGCGCGGCGCGGGTCGAAACGAGTCCGGCGTTCGGGCCGAACTACAGCAGCAACAGCCTCGCGCTGCAGCTCAATGCACGCCAACCGGTCTTCAATCGCGCCAACGCCGCGACGGTGCGCCAGGCCGAGAAAGGTCTCGACGTCTCGAGCGCGGATCTCGACACCGCCGAACAGGACCTGATCGTGCGGCTGAGCCAGGCCTACTTCGACGTGCTCGGCGCGCAGGACACGCTCGGCACGACGCGAGCCGCGAAGGCCGCGATCAGCGAGCAGCTCGCATCGGCAAAGCGCAACTTCGAGGTCGGCACCGCGACGATCACCGACACGCGCGAGGCGCAGGC
>JBDTXV010000360.1:0-3316 GCA_040006015.1 Caldimonas sp. | reverse complement strand
CGGCGGCACCTGCGTCAACCTCGGCTGCATTCCGAAGAAGCTCTACAGCTTCGCCGCGCATTACGCAGATGCGTTCGAAGAAGCGCGCGGCTTCGGCTGGGCCGCCGACGCGCCGGTGCTCGACTGGCAGGCGCTGAAGCGCAATCGCGCGGTCGAGATCGCGCGCCTGAACGACGTCTACGCGAAGCTGCTCGGCAATGCCGGCGTCACGCTGTTCGAAGGACGGGCGCGCCTCGCCGGGCCGGATGCGGTCGCGGTCGGCGGCAAGGTCCACCGCGCCGCGAAGATCGTGGTCGCGACCGGCGGCTGGCCCGTCCGTCCCGACGTGCCCGGCGGCGAGCTGGCGATCACGTCGAACGAGATCTTCGACTTGCCGGCGTTTCCGCGCCGGCTCGTCGTGATCGGCGGCGGCTATATCGCCTGCGAATTCGCGTCGATCTTCGAAGGTCTCGGCGCGCACGTGACGCAGATCTATCGCGGTCCGCAGATCCTGCGCGGCTTCGACGACGATGTCCGTGCGTTCCTCGCCGACGAGATGCGCAAGAAGGGCGTCGACCTGCGCACCCACGCGATGGTCGAGCGCATCGAGCGCCGCGGCGACGCGCTCGCGGTCGTCCTGCGCGACGGCTCGACGATCGATGCCGACTGCGTGCTCTGCGCGACCGGGCGCGCGCCGAACACCGCCGGCCTCGGCCTCGAGGAAGCCGGCGTCGCGCTGGAAGAAAACGGCGCGGTGCGCGTCGACGACGTCTACCGCACGAACGTGGCGTCGGTTTATGCGATCGGCGACGTCATCGACCGGGTCCAGCTGACGCCGGTCGCGCTCGCCGAAGCGATGGCGCTCGTCGACCATCTCTACGGCGACGGCAATCGCAGCGTCGACTACGAGCTGATCCCGACCGCGGTGTTCACGAATCCGAGCATCGGCACGATCGGCCTTTCGGAAGCGCAGGCGCGTGAGCGCGGCGGCGCGGTCCGCATCTACCTCAGCCAGTTCCGGCCGCTGCGCCACACGCTCTCGGGCAGCACCGAGCGCACGCTGATGAAGCTCGTCGTCGACGACGCGAGCGACCGCGTCGTCGGGCTGCACATGGTCGGCGCCGACGCCGGCGAGACGGTGCAGGGCTTCGCGGTCGCGCTGAAGGCCGGCGCGACGAAGGCGGTCTTCGACGCGACGCTCGGCATCCATCCGACCGCCGCCGAGGAGTTCGTGACGATGCGCGAAGCGGCGGTGGCATGATGCCGGCCTTCGCGGCACTGTCCGCTGATGGAGAGTCGACGATGACGTATCGAAACGCGCGCCGCATCGCCGGTGCGGTGTTTGTCGCGGCCGGTCTCGGCGCCGCGATGCAGGTCGCGGCGGCCGACAAGCCGCGCGAGGCGAGCTTCGGCAAGGCCAAGCCCGGCGGTTTGCTGCTGACGCCGGCGCAGCTGCGCGCCTGCCTCGACCAGCAGGAGCAGCTGCACACTCGCACCGCGGAGACGGTCAAGGACCACGCCGCGTTCAGCGCCGACAAGGTCGAGATCGAGCGTTTGACCGCGGCGCTGAAGGAACAGGCCGTCACGCTCGACCGCACCAGCGCGGACGCGGTGGCCGCCTACAACGCGCAGGTCGAGACGCGCGACAAGCTGCTCGACAAATACCAGGGCGGCGTGCCGGCATTCAATGAGAAGGCCGAGGCGCTGAAGGCGGAGCAGGCGGCGTTTGCGAAGGCGTGCGAGAACCGCCGCTACGAAGAGAACGACGAGATCGCGATCCGCAAGGGCAAGCGATGAAGGCCGACGCATCTCCAGGCGCGAGTGCCGGACCGAATCCGCTGCTCGAGCCGTGGCCGACGCCGTACGGCCTGGCGCCGTTTCGCGCGATCCGGTGCGAGCATTTCGTGCCCGCCTTCGACGCTGCGCTCGCCGAACGCTGGGCCGAGATCGACGCGATCGGCGCCGATCCGGCGCCGCCGACCTTCGCCAACACGATCGCCGCGCTCGACCGTGCCGGCCGCCTGCTCGAACGCGTCCGGCAGCTGTTCGACAACCTGACGTCGAGCGAGACGTCGCCGCAGTTGCAGGCCGTCGAGACGGAGATGGCGCCGCGCCTCGCTGCGCACGAAAGCCGCGTCTCCATGCACCGCGCGCTGTTCGCACGGATCGAGAATCTGCACGAGCGTCGCGCCGAGCTCGGCCTCGGCGCCGAAGAGCTGCGCGTGCTCGAACGCTTCCACACCGATTTCATCCGCGCCGGCGCGCGCCTCGATCGGTCGCAGCAGAAGCGCTATGCGGCGATCATGGAGCGGCTCGCGGCGCTGACGACGCAGTTCAGCCAGAACGTGCTCGCCGACGAGTCCGGCTACCGGCTCGTGCTGCGCGACGAAAGCGAGCTCGCCGGGCTGCCCGATTTCGTCCGCGCCGCGGCGCGCCAGGCCGGCGCCGAGCGCGGCATCGACGCCTGCGTGATCACGCTGTCGCGCTCGCACGTCGTGCCGTTCCTGACGTTCTCCGATCGGCGCGACCTGCGCGAGCAGGCGTATCGCGCATGGACGACGCGCGGCGAGCACGACGGCGCGCACGACAACCGTCCGGTCGCGCGCGAGATCCTCGCGCTGCGCCGCGAGCAGGCGCGGCTGCACGGCCACGCGTCGTACGCCGATTACGCGCTCGTCGATTCGATGGCGCGGCGTCCGGCGAACGTCGCCGAGCTGCTCGAACAGGTCTGGGGCCCGGCATGCGCGCGCGTCGCGGCCGAGCGCGACGCGCTCGAGGCGCTCGCGCTGTCGCGCGACGAGCCGGCGCAAATCGAGCCGTGGGACTGGCGCTATTACGCCGAGAAGGTGCGCAAGGTCCGCTTCGACTTCGACGAGGCCCAGGTCAAGCCGTACTTCCCGCTCGAGCGGATGACGGCGGCCGCGTTCGACTGCGCATCGCGGCTGTTCGGCCTGAAGTTCGTCGAGCAGCCGCAGATCGAGACCTATCACCCCGACGTCAAGGTCTATGAAGTGCGCGGCACCGACGGCGCGCTGGTCGGCGTGTTCCTGCACGACAACTTCGCACGACCGACGAAGCGCAGCGGCGCGTGGATGAGCTCGTATCGCGTGCAGTCGCGCAACGGCGCGGCCGGCGGCGCGGCGGTCGTCCCGATCATCGTCAACAACAACAACTTCGCGAAGGCCGCGCCGGGCGAGCCGACCTTGCTCAGCTTCGACGATGCGCGGACCTTGTTCCACGAATTCGGCCACGGCTTGCACGGGCTGCTCTCGAACGTGACCTACGAGCGCATCGCCGGCACCAACGTGCTGCGCGATTTCGTCGAGCTGCCGTCGCA
>JBDTXV010000359.1:0-3324 GCA_040006015.1 Caldimonas sp. | reverse complement strand
GATCAGGCCGCCGCGACGTTTCCCGCGGCTCGCGCGGGCTGACGATTCAACTTTCGGGCGTCACCTGCCGCGGCTGCGGCCGAACAGGAACGTCGCGACGGCGAGGATCACGAAGACGATGAAGAGGATTTTCGCGATTCCGGCAGCGCCGGCGGCAATGCCGCCGAAGCCGAGGACGGCTGCTATCAATGCGATCACGAGGAACACGACGGCGTAATGAAGCATTTCGATCTCCTTCGGTCAGTGCCGTCGTGAACCCGCTGGCGTGCGAATCCTGTACGGCATGGTTCGATGGTGGACGTCCGATGCAAGGTTCGCGATAGGCGCCGCGGCTGCCGCGCTGTGGGCAGCGGTCACTGATCTGCCGTAAGACGGCTCCGACGATCGCGTCCCGGCCAGGTTCAGGGAGTAGCGGCATGTCAAACTTCCGCTTTCTCCGAGCGATCTTTCGATGTCAGCACATGACCCCGCTCCTCCGCCGGCCGCCGCGCGCCCGCCGCGTCCATCCGCAACCGTCGTCGTCGTGCGCGAGTCCGCGGGAGCGATCGAGGTGCTGCTGTCGCGCCGTGCCGAGCGCGGCGACCACAACAGCGGTGCCTGGGTCTTTCCCGGCGGGCTTCTCGATCCGGGCGATCGCGAGGCCGATGCGCTCTGCATCGGCCTCGACGATCGGCAGGCGAGCAGACGCCTCGGCGTCGACGCGCACGGGCTCGACTTCTACGTCGCCGCGGTGCGCGAATGCTTCGAGGAATCGGGACTGCTGTTCGCAACCGGAGCGGACGGCGCGCTGGTCGAGATCGACGAGACCTCGGCCGCTCGACTGACGCCGTGGCGCGGCGCGCTGCATCGCGGCGAGCGCTCGCTGCACGATTTCTGCAGCGAGTTCGGTCTCCGGCTCGCGGTCGATCGCCTGATCTACCTGAGCCACTGGATCACGCCGGTCGGACGCGCGAAGCGATTCGACACGCGCTTCTTCCTCGCGGTTGCGCCGGCCGCGCAGATCGGCGCGCACGACGGCACCGAGATGGTCGAGCAGCTGTGGCTGCGGCCGGCCGACGCACTGCTCGAGAGCGCCGCGTTAAAACTGTTGACGCCGACGCAGAAGACGCTCGAATTGCTGACCCTCTTTTCGACCGTCGCGGCGCTGCTCGACTGGGCCGGCTCCGATCGCGAGGTCGTGCTGACGGTGCCGCGCGTCGGCACCGGCCGCCAGGGCGTGCGCCCGGTGCTACCCGACGAGCCGGCCTGGGCCGAGATCGGCCGCATCGATGTCGAAGGGCGCGGCACGCATTCGTACGACATCGTCGCCGACGTTCCGGTTCGACTGTCGCCGCGCGTGATCCGCGTCACCGCGAACAACGGCAGCGTGATGACCGGCCCCGGAACGAACACCTATCTGGTCGGCGGCGGCAGCGAGAACGAATGGGCCGTGATCGATCCGGGGCCGCTGCTCCAAGAGCACGTCGACGCAGTGCTCGCCGCGGCGCCGGGGCCGATCCGCTGGATCTTCGCGACCCACACCCATCTCGACCATTCGCCGGCCACCGCGCTGCTGAAGGCGAGCACCGGCGCGCATGTGCACGGGCTGCTGCCGGCGCACCGCGAGTGGCAGGACTCGAGCTTCGCGCCCGACACCGTGCTCCATGGCGGCGAGCGCATCGCCTTGCCCGGCGCGACGACGCTGCGCGCGATCCACACGCCGGGACATGCGTCGAACCACATCTGCTATCTGCTCGAAGAAGAGCAGACGCTCTTCACCGGCGACCACGTGATGCAGGCCTCGACCGTCGTGATCAATCCACCCGACGGCGACATGGCGGCTTACGTCGAGTCGCTGCGTGCGTTGCTGGACGAAGATCTCGACTGGCTCGCGCCGGGTCACGGCTTCCTGATGGCCGAGCCGAAGCGCGCGATCCGTTGGATCATCGACCATCGCCTGAAGCGCGAAGCGAAGGTCGTGGCCGCGCTCGACGCGGAGGCGGATGCGAGCGCCGAGATGCTGCTCGCACGCGTCTACGACGACGTGCCCGAGCGGCTGCATCCGGTCGCGCTACGCTCGCTGAAGGCGCACCTGCTGAAGCTGCAGCAGGAAGGGCGGGCCGACGAGGCGGGCGGCCGCTGGTCCGCACGCCGCTGAAGCGTCAGCCGCCCGAGAGGCTCTGCGGATCGTCGCTCATCTCTGCGCCGAGATGGCGGGTGCAGTCGAGCAGAGCGACCGTGTGCGGGGCCTCCGCCGACATCACCGTCAGCGACGCATTGCCGAGCCGCGATGGCTTCGCGACGGCATCGGCGAGACGCGCATGGGCCTCGAGCATCGTTGCGATCACGAGCCCGTGGGTGACCGCGACCAGGTCGCCGTCGAGCCCGGCGCGCAACGCGACGAGACGCTCGAACGCGCGCGCGACGCGGGCGCGGAATGTCGCCGCGGATTCGCCGCCTGGCGGTGCCTCGACCAGCGCGAGCGGATCGAAGCCGAGTCCGTCGTAAGGCCGCCCGCGCAGGTCGCCGAAATTGCGTTCGTGCAACAGCGGCTCCCAGCGAACCGGCAGACCGCAGGCCGTGGCGATCGCGGTCGCCGTCTGCGCGGCGCGCGGCAGATCGCTGCTGACGATCGCGGCGATTCGCGAGGAGGCGAGTCGCGCGGCGAGCGCGAGCGCCTGGGCTTCGCCGCGTGCGCTCAAAGGCGTCCCGGCCGGCTGCAGCGTCCGCGACGCGTTCAGCGCGGTTTCGCCGTGGCGGATCAGCAGGATGCTCATCGGGCGGAATGCCGAGGTCGAAAACGGTCTCAGTCGAGCATGCCGAGACCGAGCGCCGCGAGTTCGCCGATCTGCGTCGCATCGAAGCCCCAGTCGCGCAGCGCATCGCGGCCGAGCTCGCCGCGCTGCGGCGGTGGCCGGCGTATCCCGCCCGGCGTGCGCGCGAAGCGCGGTGCGGCCGCCGGCTGCTCGATCGTTCCGATCGTCGCGTAGGCGTCGCGCGCGAGCGCATGCGGATCGGCACGGGCTTCCGAGAACGTCAGCACCGGCGCTACGCAGGCGTCGGATCCGTCGAACACCGCGGCCCATTCGTCGCGCGTCCGCGCCGCGAATGCCCGCTCGAAGGCTGTGCGGAGTTCCGGCCAGCGCGCGCCGTCGTGCTGATCCGGCAGCGTCGCGACGTCGAGGCCGAGGCGGTCGATCAGCTCGTGGTAGAACTTCGGCTCGATCGCGCCGACCGCGACGAACTTCGCGTCCTTCGTCTCGTATGTGTCGTACCAGGGCGCGCCCGAGTCGAGCACATTGGCGCCGCGGCGCTCGCTCCAGCGCTCGCCGCCGAGCAGGCCCG
>JBDTXV010000358.1:0-3335 GCA_040006015.1 Caldimonas sp. | reverse complement strand
AGCCCGAGATAGGCGCGCCGGATCTCCGGCCGCGCGAGCAGCTCGCCGGCGGCGCCTTCGGCGACGATGCGGCCTTCCTCGAGAACACAGGCGCGAGTCGCGACCTGCAGCGCCAGCGCGACGTTCTGCTCGACCAGCAGCACCGCGGTCCCTTCGGCGTTGATGCGCCGGATCGCGTCGAACAGCTCGTGCACGATCAGAGGCGAGAGGCCGAGCGACGGCTCGTCGAGCAGCAGCAGCCGCGGCCTGGCCATCAGCGCGCGGGCAATCGCGACCATCTGCTGCTGGCCGCCCGACAGCTCGCCGGCCGGGCTCGCGAGCTTCTCGACCAGCATCGGAAACAGCTCGAGCACCCGCTCGAGCGATTCGCGCCGCAACGCCTTCGCGGCCGGCAGGTAGCTGCCGACCGCGAGGTTCTCGAGCACCGTCATGCGCGTGAAGAGCCGCCGCCCTTCCGGAACCAGCGCGATGCCGGCACCGCAATAGCGATGCGGCGACAGCTGCTGCAGTTCGCGTCCGGCCATCGCGATGCATCCGGAACGTGCCCGCAGCAGCCCGGCGATCGCGTTGATCAACGTCGTCTTGCCGGCACCGTTCGGGCCGACGACGCAGACCAGCTCGGCCTCGCCGACCTGCAGCGAGACGCCACCGAGCGCCGGCGCCGCGCCGTAGGCGACGTGCAGCTCGCGCACGTCGAGCAGCGGCGCGATGCCTCGGCCGCTCGGCTCAGGCATCGCTGCTGCCCAGATAGGCGGTAATCACTTCGGGGCGCTGCATCACGTCGCTCGCGGCGCCTTCGGCGAGCAGCTGGCCGTGGTCGAACACGACGACGCGATCGGTCAGCGCCATCACCGCGCGCATCACGTGCTCGACGAAGACGATCGTCGCGCCCTGTTCGCGGATGCGCCTGATCAGCGCGACCGCGCCATCCATCTCGCTCGGCGTCAGCCCGCACAGCACCTCGTCGAGCAGCACCAGACGCGGCCGCGAGGCGAGGGCACGCGCGAGCTCGAGGAACTTGCGCTGATGCAGGTTCAACGCATCGGGGCGCGCCGCGGCCTTGTTTTCTAGGCCGGTGAAGCGCAGCCAGGTGCGCGCCTCCGCGGTGGCCGCGGCGAGACCGAGCGTCGCGCCCCCGAACATCGCGGCGAGCGCGACGTTGTCGAGCACGGTGAGATGCGCGAACGGCCGCGGGATCTGGTACGTGCGTGCGATGCCGGCGCGCGCGATCCGGTGTGCCGGCAGGCCGCCGATCGCGCGCCCTTCGAACGTCACGCGCCCGCCGCTGGCACCGAAATGGCCGCTGACGACGTTGATGAAGGTCGACTTGCCGGAGCCGTTCGGGCCGAGCAGCCCGAGGATCTCGCCGGCGCGCACGTCGACGTCGACGCCGCCGAGCGCCTGCACGCCGGCGAACGATTTGCGCAGCGCCTCGACGCGCAGCAGCACGTCCGACGCGGAGCGCGGCGCACCGTTCTTCTGCGACTGCGACTGCGACTGCGGCGGCGCCTCGAAACCCGCCGGCGGCGGCACCGGGACGGCTGCCGATCCATCCGCCTGCGTCGCACCGACCGGAACGCGCGCCTTGCGCAGCCGACTCGCCGACTGCAGCACGCGCGCGACGATGCCCTCCGGCATGAACAGGATCGTCGCGATCAGCACCGCGCCCATCATCGCCTTGCCGGCGACCGCGTAATCGGCCGCGGTAAACGCGTACAGCAACAGCGTGATCGCCGCGGCGCCGACCGCCGGGCCGGCCCAGTGGCGCGTGCCGCCGAGCACGCTCATCAGCACGACCGTCAGCGGCACCGTGATCGAGAACACCTCGCCGGCGGTCACGTACGAGATGAAGAGCGCGTGGATGCCGCCGGCGACGCCGGCCAGCGCCGACGACAGCGCGAACGCGGCGAGCTTGTAGCGATAGGTCGGCACGCCGATCACCTCGGCCGCGTCCTCGTCGTCGTGGATCGCGAACAGGCCGGCGCCGAACTTCGACCGCGCGATGCCGCGCGCGATCAGCAAGGTCGCGACGGCCGCCGCGAGCCCGAGCAGGTAGAACGTCGCCGGCTGCGTCGGACCGAACGCCGGCACCGGCACGCTGTTCAGATAGACGCCCGGGCCGCCGTCGATCGGCGTGTTCAGCACGATCGTCGCGAGCACGAACGTGACCGCGAGCGTCAGCAGCGCGAAAAGCTCGCCGCGCACTCGTCTGACCCTGAACACGACCGCGCCGAGGCCGACGCCGAGCAGCGCCGCGACCGCGGCGGCGGCCGGCAGGGTCCACAGGAACGGCCAATCCCAGCGCGCCGCGAGCGTCGCGGTCGTGTAGAGACCGGCGCCGAAGAACGCGCCGTGGCCGAACGAGAAGTAGCCGGCGTAACCGGACAGGATGTTCCACGAGGTCGCGAGCACGACCCAGCTCAGCATGAGGTAGAGGAACGAGTCGTAGAACGCCGGCAGGCCGAGCCACGGCAGCGCGGCGAGCGCGACGCCGACCGCGACGATCGCGAGCGGCGTTACGCCTGCGCGCTCGACGATCGCGTTCATGCGCCCGCCTTCCCCGGCCGCAGCAGCAGGATCAGGATCAGCAGCGTGAACGAGACCAGCGGCGCCCACGACGGCGAGGTCAGCGTCATCGTGACCGACTCGCTGATGCCGAGCACGAGCCCGGCGACGAGCGGCCCCCACGCGCTGCCGAGGCCGCCGAGCATCACCGCGGCGAAGACGACGCCGATCCACGCGTAGATCTGCGACGGCGCGAGCGAGAACACGAGCGCGAGGCAGACGCCGGCGACGCTCGCGAGCGCGGCGCAAGTGCCGGCAAGCAACAGTGCGAGCGCGCGCTCGTCGACGCCGAACGCCGCCGCGATCGGTGCATCTTCGGCGGCGGCGCGCATCGCGCGGCCGGCATCGGTGTAGCGCAGCACGGCCCAGACCGCGAACGAGAGGCCGCCCGCGAGCACCAGCGTGATCAGCTCGGGCACCGGCACGAACAGCGCGCCGATGCGGAACTTCTGTTCGGCGTAGCTCGATTCGAGCTTGCGGAAATCGGCGGTCCAGATCGACTGGATCAGGCTCTCGATGATGCCGGTCAGGCCGAAGGTCAGGAGCAGCGAGCTGAACGGCGTCAATGCGAAGCGCGCCATGACCCAGTGCAGCGCGGCGCCGATCGCGAAGAACAGCGGCACGATCAGCGCCAGCGTCAGGAGCGGATCGATGCCGCCTTTCTGCGACAGCTGCCAGCACAGGTACGCGGCGAGGAACGCGAACGCGAAGTGCGCGAGATTTATCAGCCGCAGCAGTCCCCAGCTGAGGCTCAAGCCGAGCCCCATCAG
>JBDTXV010000357.1:0-3337 GCA_040006015.1 Caldimonas sp. | reverse complement strand
TCGGCCAGTGCGCGAAGTTCGGAAAGCTGACGATGCCGATGCGGCCGACGCGCGCGGTCTCGCGCAGCATCTTCTCGGTGTTGCGCAGGTGCTGCAGCGTGTCGAGCTGCAGCACGACGTCGAAGCTCTGGTCCTCGAACAGCGCGAGGCCCTCCTCGAGATTCAGCTGCACGACGTTGACGCCGCGCCGCTCGCAGGCGAGCACATCGGCGTCGGCGATCTCGATGCCGTAGCCGCTGCATTCGCGCCGGTCGCGCAGGTGCGCGAGCAGCTCGCCGTTGCCGCAGCCGAGGTCGAGCACGCGCGAGCCGTGCGGCACCAGCTCGGCGATCAGCTCCATGTCCTTGCGGTCGCTCATCCGGCGGCCTCGCCGATCCGGGCCGCTTCGTCACCGCTCGGGGCCGGGTCGCTGGCGTCGGACCCCGACGGGCGCATCTCGAGCGCGACGCGCTCGAAGCGCGCGCGCAGCACGCCGTGATAGCGCGGATCGTCGAGCAGGAAGGCATCGTGGCCGTGCGGCGCGTCGATCTCGGCATAGCTGACGTCGACGCGGTTGTCGACCAGCGCCTTGACGATCTCGCGCGAGCGCGCCGGCGCGAAGCGCCAGTCGGTCGTGAAGCTGACGAGCAGGAATTTGCAGCGCGCCGCCGCGAAGGTCGCAGCCAGGTCGCCGCCGTGCGCGAGCGCCGGATCGAAGTAGTCGAGCGCGCGCGTGATCAGCAGATAGGTGTTGGCGTCGAAGTACTCGCTGAACTTGTCGCCCTGGTGGCGCAGATAGCCTTCGATCTGGAACTCGATCTGCTGGGTCGTGTAGCCGGGCGCGGCGGCCTGCATGTCGCGCCCGAACTTGGCCTCCATCGCGTCGTCGGACAGGTACGTGATGTGGCCGATCATCCGCGCGACGCGCAGCCCGCGGCGCGGCACGACGCCGTGCTCGTAGAAGTGGCCGCCGTGAAAATCCGGGTCGGTGACGATCGCGCGGCGCGCGACCTCGTTGAACGCGATGTTCTGCGCCGACAGGTTCGGCGCGGTCGCGATCGCGAGGCAATGGCGCAGCCGGGCGGGAAAGCGCAGCGCCCACGCGAGCGCCTGCATCCCGCCGAGGCTGCCGCCGATCACCGCGGCGAGCTGCGCGATGCCGAGCGCATCGACGAGGCGCGCCTGCGCATCGACCCAGTCCTCGACCGTGACGACAGGAAAGTCGGCGCCGTAGAGGCGTCCGCCGGCGGCGGGATTCGGATGGGTCGGACCGGTCGAGCCGAAGCACGAGCCCGGGTTGTTGACGCTGATCACGAAGAAGCGGTTCGTGTCGAGCGGCTTGCCTGGGCCGATCAGGTTGTTCCACCAGCCTTCGGTCTTCGCGTCGCCGCCGTGCGTGCCTGCGGCATGATGGCTCGCGTTCAGCGCATGGCAGACCAGCACCGCGTTGTCGCGAGCCGCGTTCAGCGTGCCGTAGGTTTCGTAGACCAGCGTGTAGTCGGCAAGGCGCGCGCCGCTCTTCAGCGGCAGCGCCTCGGCGAAGTGCATCGATTGCGGCTGGACGTCACCGAGGTTGGGCATCGATCGACCGACAAAAAGAAAACCCGGTGCCGCCAAAGCGGGACACCGGGTGAGCGTCGCAGTCTTTAGCGGAATTTATAGAGCGCCCGCAAGCCGGAACAAATCAGCGCTGCCGGGAAGTATAGCCAGCCGTCCCTGCGTCATTGGCTCGCCATGCCGCCGCTGACCATCCACGGCGTGCCGAAGCGATCGATCAGCATGCCGAAGGCTTCGGCCCAGAATGTCTTCTGCATCGGCATCGTCGTCTGACCGCCGGCGGCCATCGCGTCGAAGATGCGGCGCGCCTCGTCGGCAGTCGCATAGCCGAGCGACAGCGAGAAGCCTTTCATCGCGTTGTAAGGCTGCCCGGCCATCGCATCGGAGGCCATCAGCACGCGGCTGCCGAGGGCAAGCCGCGCATGCATGATGCGGTCGGCCATGTTCGGCGGCGACGGCATGCCGGGCGGTGCATCGGCATGCGTCATCATCGCTTCGAGCTTGCCGCCGAGCGTGCGCTCATAGAAGCGCATCGCCTCGGCGCAGTCGCCGTCGAAGAACAGATAGGCATCGAGATCGGGCATGACGACTCCTTGAAGTCACGAGGAGCATTCAGTCTAGCTCTAGCGCTGCGCGGAGCTTCTGCGCACGCCGCGTCGATGACGAGCGTGGGCCGCGCGACGGCGCGCCCGCCGCTACTGCGGCGGACGCGTGTCGACGAAGCTCGGCCGCGCGTTCAGCTTGTCGGCCAGGCGCGCCAGATTCGGATGGGTGCTGCGCCACGCAATCGCCGGGAAGCGGAAGTCGAGATAGCCGAGCGCGCAGCCGACCGCGATGTCGGCGAGCGTCATGTGGATTCCGGTGCACCACGGCTTTTCGGCGATGCCGGTGCTGATCGCGACGAGCGACGCGTCGACCTTGCCGAGCTGGCGATCGATCCAGGGCTGGCTGCGCTCGCCTTCGGCGCGGCCGTTCCAGGTCTGCTCGAGACGGGCCAGGATCGCGGCATCGAGGATGCCGTCGGCGAGCGCCTCCCAGGTCCGCACCTCGGTGCGCTCGCGGTTCGAATCCGGGATCAGCCGGGAGACCGGCGAGCGCGTGTCGAGGTAGTCGACGATCACGCGCGAATCGAACACCGCTTCGCCGCCTTCCATCACCAGGCACGGCACCTTGCCGAGTGGATTCGCTTTCAGGATCGCGTCGCTGCCCCAGACGTCCTCCACTTCGAACTGGTAGTCGAGTTTCTTCTCCGCCATCACGATGCGCACCTTGCGCACGTACGGGCTCGTCGGTGAACCTATCAGCTTCATAAGTGTGGGTGTCGAATTGCGTTCCATTCTAGGGCCGGCGTTCGCGCGGCCTGCGGGGCCCGCAGCCTAAAATCGGCCATCCCCAGGCCCGTCGACGATGACCTCTTCCGCACTCTCCGCCCTCTCGCCGCTCGACGGCCGGTATGCGGCCAAGGTCGCGGCGCTGCGCCCGCTGCTGTCGGAATACGGGCTGATGCATCGGCGCGTGCAGGTCGAGGTCGAATGGTTCATCGCGTTGTCGGAGGCCGGCTTCGCCGAGCTGCCGGCACTTTCGCCGAGCGCGCGCGAGCTGCTGCAGCGCCTGGTGCGCGACTTCTCCGAAGCCGATGCGCAGGCGATCAAGGCGATCGAGCGCACGACCAACCACGACGTGAAGGCGGTCGAGTACTGGCTGCGCGGGCGCTTCGACGCGCACCCGGAGCTGAAGGCGGCCGAAGCCTTCATCCACTTCGCCTGCACCAGCGAGGACATCAACAACACGAGCCACGGCC
>JBDTXV010000356.1:0-3342 GCA_040006015.1 Caldimonas sp. | reverse complement strand
ACGCCTCACCCGTCCTTCGAGGGCTTCGCTCGATAACAGTTCTGCCACCTCTACCAAGAGGGCGAGTTTCAGCGGGTGGACGTGTGATCATGCAAGACAACATCTGGGTGCGTCACTATCACGTCGGACGAGTTGCGCTGGCTTTTCGCCTTGGGGCATCCGGACGTCTAAGGTAGGGAACGCTCAGGGGCACAGTTCCCTGTTCGAGGGCCGCCACTTTGATCTTTGATCCCGAGATCATCGTCCTGTGAGGTGGTACCTGCGCTTCAAACTCAGCTTGCGGAACCTGGTGGAGATGATGGCTGAGCGAGGGCTGTCGATGCCTCACACCACCATCATGCGCTGGGTGCAGCGCTATGAGCCGGAGTTCGTTCCGACATGGCCCGTCGCCATCTGCGTCATCGGCATTACTGCGCGCAGACCCTCCCTCAAACACCAGCGCAAGAAGCCCTCATGTCTGACCGGGAGCAGAAAGGAAAGGGGCCGGGAATCCATCGCTGGCGCGCCTGAGGTCGGCGCGATCCCGGCCGGTGCGACGATTCCGGAACATCGCGAACGTGTCGTCATGTTGTCGCCACGCCGGGATGGAACAGCGCGTCGGCCTTGTGCAGATCGTCGAGCCAGGCGGCGTACGCGGCCTCGCGCAGCTCCGGCTCGATGCGTAGCAGCGCCGACGGATGCAGTGTGATCAGCACGCGGCGGCCGTCGCCGCGCTCGAGCCACTGGCCGCGCTGGCGCAGCACCGCGACCGCGCTGCCGGTCAGCTGGCGCGCCGCGGTCGCGCCGAGCGCGACCAGCGCCTCCGGCCGAACCAGCTCGATTTCGCTCTCGAGCCAGTGCAGGCACGCGGCCGCCTCCTGCTGCGACGGGGTCTTGTGAATGCGCCGCTTGCCGCGCAGCTCGTACTTGAAGTGCTTGACCGCGTTGGTCACGTAGGTCGCGTCGCGCGGCCAGCCGAGTTGCGCGAAGGCGCGATCGAGCAGCTTTCCGGCCGGGCCGACGAACGGCAGCCCGCGCAGGTCTTCCTGGTCACCGGGCTGTTCGCCGACGAACATCAGCCGCGCGCGCTTCGGCCCGGCGCCCGGCACCGCCTGCGTCGCGTGCGCACCGATCGGGCATTCGCGGCAGCGGTCGAGCGCCTGGCGCAGGCCCCCGAGCGAGGCCGGGCGTTCCTGCGCGGGGTCGGTCTGATTCGGCTCGGTCGGAACCGCGACGGCAGAGGGCGCCGTCGCAATCCGGCGCGCCGGCCGGGTCGGGCCTTTCGCGATCATCTCGGTGCTCCTTTGTGCGGCGCCGGCCGCAAGCGGTGCGATCAGCTGCGCCTCGGGCAGATTGCGCCAATAGCGTTGCGGCATTTCGCGCTGCATCGTCGCAAGCTTGAGCCGGGCCGGGTTGAAGATGCTCTGGTAATAGGTCAGCCACAGGCGCTCGCCAGCATCGGCCGGCAGCCCATCTTCGCGCCGCGCCGGCGGCCCGAATTCGAGCTGCGTGCCGTCCCAGCGCACGCTGCATTCGGGCGTCAAGATCGCCCAGCGCATCTGCGTGAAGCGCCGCGCGAAGAACGGCGCGATCGCCTCGACGATGTGATGCTCAGGCTCGAACCATGCGACATGCAGCGGGCCATCGCCGGCTTCCGCGGCGCCGGGCGGCGCGTCGCCATGCGGCACTTCGTCGACGGCACGGAAGCGTACGAAGGCCTTCATCTTGTGCATGTCGCGTCTCACCGCCTGCGCGCGGCGCTCGGCCTCGACTCGGTCCGGATCGAGTGGGTCGTCACGTAGACCGGGCTCGCGCCGGAGTCGCCACAGCAATCGATAGAGCAGCCCGAAGCGATCCGGAGCGCGATGCAGGACTACGTTCTCGCATAGCGCGACGAATGCCGGCGGCACCGGAACCGTCAGCGCCGCGTCCGCGGCACGCGGACCGGCGCTCACCATCGGCTCGTCGAGGAAAAGCCCTCCGTCCCGCTCGTCCTGTGTGCCCCATGAAATGTTCTCTGGCGCGACCGCATCAGCGATCAGCGTGCGACAGGCGCGCCGAAAGCCATCGAGGTCGATTGCGCTCGCGAGCGTCACAGATCGAAGGACAGCGTCGGCCATCGTGCTCGAAAGGTCATGCAGTCGCGGTGCCACCCGAACGGTCACCCGCCGTGTTCGGCGATCGTTTCGATCGCGGCGAACAGAGAGGCCTGTTGCGGCACGGGCGCGATGCGTTGCTGCAGGTCCGCCGCGTCGAGCGCCAATCCGCCTCGATGGCCGGGCACGACGATGAACGGCAGCACTTTCCGGATTGGCACGTGCAGGCGTCCGAGATCGTCGACGCGGATCCGACGCACGCGGCGCGCGCTCAGCAATCGGTCGACCGCCTTGACCCCGAGGCCGGGTACGCGCAGCAGCATCTCCTTCGGCGCGCGATTCAGGTCGATCGGGAAGTGCTCGCGATGCGTCAACGCCCAGGCCAGCTTCGGATCGACGTCGAGCGCCAGCATACCGTCGCGGTCGCCAGCAATCTCGTCCGCGGCGAAGCCGTAGAAGCGCATCAGCCAGTCGGCTTGATAGAGCCGGTGCTCGCGCACCAGCGGCGGTGCCTTCAGCGGCAACGACTGCGCCGCATCGGGGATCGGGCTGAACGCCGAGTAGTAGACCCGCTTCAGCCGATAGGCGCCGTACAGCGTCGCGCTGGTCGCGAGGATCGTTCGATCGGAGGTCGCGTCGGCACCGACGATCATCTGCGTGCTCTGTCCGGCGGGCGCGAAGCGCGGCGGCCGCGCTCGCCGCGGCGCGAGCATCGGTTGCGACGTCGGCGGAGCCGGGCGCGCCGCCTCGCGCGCATCGTCGATGTGCGAGCGCAGCCGCGCCATCGAGCGCCGGATCGCCGCGCCGTCCTTCTCGGGCGCGAGCTCGCGCAGCCCTTCGACGGTCGGCAGCTCGATGTTGATGCTGAGGCGGTCGGCATAGCGGCCGGCGCGGGCGAGCAGCTCGGGCGATGCTTCAGGGATCGTCTTCAGATGGATGTACCCGCGGAAATCGTGTTCCTCCCGCAGCACGCGGGCGACTTCGACCACCTGCTCCATCGTGTAGTCGGGGCTGCGAATGATCCCCGAACTGAGGAATAGGCCTTCGATGCAGTTGCGCCGGTAGAAGTCGAGGGTCAGTCGCACGACGTCATCGACGGAGAAGCGTGCCCGCGCTACGTTGCTGCTGACTCGATTGACGCAATACAAACAGTCGTACACGCAGAAGTTCGTCAACAGAATCTTCAACAGCGAAATGCAGCGGCCGTCGGGTGCGTAGCTGTGACAGATGCCTGCACCTTCGGTCGAGCCGATGCCGCGGCCGCCGA
>JBDTXV010000355.1:0-3358 GCA_040006015.1 Caldimonas sp. | reverse complement strand
TCGCGAGGTTCTCGCCGATGCGGTCCTTGTTGCTCGGAATGATCGCGGTGTGCGGAATCGGCAGGCCGAGCGGATGCCGGAACAGCGCGACGACCGCGAACCAGTCGGCGATCGCGCCGACCATCGCCGCTTCGGAGAACGCCGCGACATAGCCCCATCCCGAGTGGCGCGCCTGCAGCAACGACGCGATCGTGTAGACGAGCGCCGCGCCGGCCAGCAGGCCGAGCGCGATCAGCTTCATCTGCTTCAGGTCGTTGGCCCGCACGCGCGAAACTCCGGTGGCCTGCAAGGGCCCCGAGTATCAGCGCAGTCGAATACGGAGCAGCCGCGGGGCAGCGCGAAGCCTACCCTCGCGGCGAAGACGCAGTGGCGTCAGAGGCCGCCGAGCTGCGAAACCTGGACCTCGCACTCCTGGCGTGCGAAGCGAAGCGCTTCTTCCTGCGACGGGAAGATCTGCGGATAAAGGCTCTTCGCCGGACGGTCGCCGCGGGCGTCGCCGCCGCTCAGCAGCACGCCGGCACGCCAGTCAGTATCGCCCCACCCTTCGGCGATTGGAACGGCCTGGTACTCGCCCAAGTTGAACGCTTCGGATTCGCGCATGTCGATCTCCAAGATCAAGGTGTCAAAAGGGAATACGGATTGCAGTCACGAATGCGGCGCGTAGTCGCCGTCGGCAGCGCTGCGCGTCGGCGACGCGTGGCCGTTCGGGTGTTGGGCGGATGCCAGCATCAGCTCGACCCGGACGATCTGTTCGGCTATCTCGTCGATCCGGCTGCTGTTCCATTCGGGCAGTGCGTAGGCGGCATCGAGCTCGTTGCGCAATCTTCGATATTTGCCGTTCAATTCTGCGTATCCCACTGGAGGGCTCCCGAGGAAATTTGTCTTGATTAGAAGGTTGCCAGAGCCGCCGGGCGCCGTGTGTAGGACAACTGCATGCCTGCACGAGAGTTACAAGATCACGAGCGCCAAAGGCCTGAAGAACCGATGCCGCCAATCGCGACAGCGTGCGACCATAAGGGATGCGACACGTCTTGGCCCTCCCGCGCTTCGGGGGGAAGAGGCGGTGTTAGAAAGGCGAACCGCCCCGCCGGGGCTCGATTCGCGCAATCGTTCATGAACCCATTTCGTTCCTGCCTGTTCGCGACCGCGTTGATGCTCACGGCCGCTTCCGGCGCGCGTGCCGCCGAGCCGACCCCCGAGCACTCGGCCGCGTGCGTGGCCGCGCTCGAGCGCGAGGCCGAGGCGATGGCCGAGCAGTTCCGCCGCGGCAAGGTCGAGATCGAGCCGGAGCTCCTGCGGCGGGTGCAGCAGGGTTTCGCGTTCATCGGCTCGGCCTACAAGCAGGGTCTGCGCGATGAAGAAGCGAAAATGATGCTGAAGGCCGCCGAGAAGGCGCAGGAGAGCCTGCCGCCGGTCGAGCTCGCCGAGCGCCAAGCCGCGTGCCGGGCCGAAGGTGCCGAGCTGCTGAACCGCGCGAACGTTCTCGAGCGCACATTCGTGAATCACGCGGCGCAGCGCCGCGTCGACAAGCTGAAGCGCGCGACGGGCTGATCGGCGCGCAAGCAGCCGAGCGAGCAGCGAACCGGCTCGGCAAACCGGCACGACGAAATGACGGGCGCACCGCAACGTTGAAGAACCCTTCCCGAACCGAGGAGCACGCATGACAAAAGACGCACCCCTGATCACGATCTTCGGCGCGACCGGCGCGCAAGGCGGCGGCTTGGCCCGCGCGATCCTCTCGCGCAACAAGCCCGACTACCGCGTCCGCGCGGTGACCCGCAAGCCCGACAGCGATGCGGCGCGCGAGCTCGCGTCGCTCGGCGCCGAGATCGCGACCGCCGACCTCGACGACCTCGGCAGCGTGCAGCGCGCAATGGCAGGCGCGCACGGCGCCTACTGCGTGACCAACTTCTGGGAGCACTTCTCGCCCGAGAAGGAACTGAAGCAGGCCGAAAATCTGGCCGAGGCCGCGAAGCGCGCCGGCGTCGCGCATGTGATCTGGTCGACCCTCGAGGACACGCGCCGCTTCCTGCCTGCCGACGGCAAGCGGATGCCGGTGCTGATGGGCACCTACAACGTGCCGCACTTCGACGCGAAGGGCGAAGCGGACCGCTTCTTCACCGATCGCGGCCTGCCGGTCACGCTGCTGCACACCTCGTTCTACTGGGACAACCTGATCCACTTCGGCATGGGGCCGCAGCGCGGCGCCGACGGCAAGCTCGTCTTCGTGCTGCCGATGGACGACAAGAAGCTGCCGGGAATCGCCGTCGCCGACATCGGCGCCTGCGCGGCCGGCGTGTTCCGCACCGGCAAAAGCCTGATCGGCAAGACGATCGGCATCGCCGGCGAGCACATCACCGGCGCCGAAATGGCCAACGCGCTGTCGCGTGCGCTGAACGAGCCGGTGACCCATGTCGCGATGCCGCCGCAGCAATACGCGAAGCTCGACTTTCCGGGCGCCGAAGACCTCGCGAACATGTTCCAGTTCAAGACCGAGTTCAACGACTCTTTCTGCGCCGCGCGGCCGGTCGCGGAATCGAAGGCGCTGAACCCGGGGCTGCTGAACTTCGAGGGCTGGTTGCTGCAGGCCGGCGAGCAGATCAAGGTGCCACCGAAGGCGGGCTGCTGATCGGCCTTGCTGCGGAAGGATCAGGCATGGGCCTCGAAGCGCTGAGACGGAGTCTCCGCCGCTTCGCGGACGAACGCGACTGGGAGCGCTTTCACTCGCCGAAGAATCTCGCGATGGCGCTCGTCGTCGAAGCCGCGGAACTCGCCGAGATTTTTCAGTGGATGACGGAAGAAGAGTCACGCACCGCGCATCTGGATGCCGCCCGCCGGGAACACATCGCCGACGAGATCGCCGACGTGCTGCTGTACCTGCTGCAGATCGCCGACAAGACCGGCATCGACATCGAACACGCGGCGTTGCGAAAGCTCGAGAAGAACGCGGTCAAACATCCGGTACGGTGAAGCGCCGCGGTACATTCGTTTCACCCGAAAGCCGGGTTCGGGCACCTTGCTTGCTATCGGGCCTTGGCCATCGGTCCGTGCAAGTCCGATGATATTTTCTTCAGTCGCGGAGCCTTATGTTCACACTCGTCGGCGAATTGCCGAAACATCAATACGTTTGGGTCGATTCGGCGTTCACGCACCAGGAGCCGCGCGGCTTCGTCGAGGCGGTCTGGTTCGGCCTGGTTTCGATGCGCGGTCGCGTGTGGGGCTGCACCGTGATGCTGAAGTCGGGCTCGATCTACCGCAACCTCCCGGTCCACGCGCTCGCCTTCCGCAGCGACCCGGAACCGGTCTGGACGCCGAAGGACGCGCAGGCCTGGGATTGCTACGGCGAGACGTTCACGGC
>JBDTXV010000354.1:0-3364 GCA_040006015.1 Caldimonas sp. | reverse complement strand
AGCATCCGCGCGAGACCAGCCTCGAGGCGCTCGCGAAGCTGAAGGGCGTCGTCCGTCCCGACGGCACGGTGACCGCCGGCAATGCGTCGGGCGTCAACGACGGCGCCTGTGCGGTGCTGATCGCGAGCGAGGCCGCCGCCGCGAAGCACGGGCTGACGCCGCGCGCGCGCATCGTCGGGATGGCGACCGCCGGCGTCGCGCCGCGCATCATGGGCTTCGGCCCGGCGCCGGCGACACGCAAGGTGCTCGAGCTGACCGGCCTGAACCTCGCGCAGATCGACGTGATCGAGCTGAACGAGGCTTTCGCGGCGCAGGGCCTCGCGGTGCTGCGCGATCTCGGCATCGCCGACGACGACCCGCGCGTCAATCCGAACGGCGGCGCGATCGCGCTCGGCCATCCGCTCGGCGCGAGCGGCGCACGCCTCGTGACGACCGCGATGTATCAGCTGCAGAAGAGCGGCGGCCGCTATGCGCTGTGCACGATGTGCATCGGCGTCGGGCAGGGAATCGCGGTCGTGATCGAGAAGGTGTAGCGGGCACGAAAGGCCGGCCCGGCCTTTGCGATTCAGCCCGGCCGCAACGCCGGGTTCGGTCCGCCGCCCCAGTCTTCGAGCCACAGCCCCGGCTGCTCGCTGCGGAAGCGCTCGACCAGCTCGATGCAGCCGCGCGCGGCCGGGCTGGTCCGCGCGTCCATCACGACGACCTCGACGCGCTGGCCGCGCATGAAGCGGATCGTCTCGTCGCTCGACGCGTTGGCGGCATCGCCGATCACGACGCGCGGAATGCCGAACTGCACGATCGTTCCGGCGCACATGAAGCACGGCTGCAGCGTCGTGTACATCGTCGTCGCGTGACGGTTCGGCAGGCGCCCGGCCGCGCGCAGCGCCGCCATCTCGCCGTGGACGATCGGATTGCCTTCCTGGACCAGCGCGTTGTGGCCCTCGCCGAGGACGCGGCCGCTGGCGTTCTCGACCAGCACGCCGCCGATCGGGCAGCCGCCTTCGCGGTAGCCCTTCTCGGCCCATTGCAGCGCGCGCGCCATTCGGGCTTCGTCGTCGGTGTCGTTGGTCGTCATATCGATCTCGCGGGCAGGGCTTCGGACACGGCGCTACGATTCTTGCACTGCGTCGACGACGCGCGCGAGGAGGTAAGGCCATGTCGACGGAAGGCGACACCCGCTTCGGCTACGCCCCCGCGCACGATGCGCCGATCGCATACCTGCAGCGCATCCGCGACTACTACCAGGCCCTCGGTTACGGCGCGCCTTACGAATGGGCGCACTACGCCGAGGTGCCGTTCCAGCCGCTGCGCAAGGCGCTGGCCGAATGCCGGATCGCGCTCGTGACGACCGCGGCGCCGTACCACCCCGACAAGGGCGACCAGCACCCCGGCGCGCCATACAACGCGGCGGCGAAGTTCTTCACGGTCTACTCCGCCGCCACCGCGACAGACCCCGACCTGCGCATCTCGCATGTCGCGATCGACCGCCAGCACACGACCGGCGAGGACCCGGCGACCTACTTCCCGCTCGCCGAGCTGCGCAGTTGCGCGTCCGCCGGCCGGATCGGCGCGCTGGCGCCGCGCTTCCACGGCGCGCCGACCAACCGCAGCCATCGCGCGACGCTCGAGATCGATTGCCCGGAGATCGTCGCGCGCTGCCGCGCCGATGCGGTCGATGCCTCGATCCTGGTGCCGAACTGCCCGGTCTGCCACCAGAGCGTCGCCCTCGCCGCGCGAATGCTCGAGGAGAACGGCATTCCGACCGTCGTGATGGGCTGCGCGAAGGACATCGTCGAATACGTCGGCGTGCCGCGCCTGCTGTTTTCCGATTTCCCGCTCGGCAACGCGGCCGGGCGCCCGAACGATCCGGCGTCGCAGGCGTACACGCTCGAGCTCGCGCTGCGCGTCCTCGAAGCGGCGCCGGCGGCGCGGACGACGGTGCAGTCGCCGCTGCGCTGGAGCGCGAGCGCCGACTGGAAGCTCGACTATTGCAACGCCGGGCGGCTCTCGCCCGACGAGCTCGCGCACCGCCGGCGCGAGTTCGATGCCGCGAAGCACGAAGCCGCGCAGCTAAGGAGTGCCGCCGGCGACCACCGGTCGGCCTGACGCGCAGTCGACGACGCGAGCGAGCGAGTCGACGCCGGTTCAGCTTGCGGGCGACTGCGCGACGTCCACCCATTCGGCGTCGGCGAGGCGCACCAGCCGTTCCGGCGCGATGCGCAGCGCGGCGTGCGTGTCGCCGGCCGCCGGGACGACGATGTCGAACGCGCGCAGCGAGACGTCCGCATAGACGCGCAGCGGCCGCGCCAGCCCGAACGGGCAGACGCCGCCGACCGGATGACCGGTCGCCTCGGCGACCTCCGCCGCACCGAGCATCTTCGCCTTCGCGCCGAAGCGGTCCTTGTACTTGCGGTTGTCGAGGCGCGCGTCGCCGCGCATCACGAGCAGGATCACGTCGCCGTCGAGCGCGAGCGACAGCGTCTTCGCGATCTGTGCGGGTGCGACGCCGTGCGCTTCGGCGGCGAGCGCGACGGTCGCGGTGCTGGTCGGCGTCAACAGGATCTCGACGTCGGGGGCGCGCGCGGCGAGAAAGGCGCGGACGGAGTGCAGGCTCATCGGTGAGAAGTCGATTGCATGGTGATATCGGACCGGCTCACGCCCTGCTCGATCCGGTCGGCGGCGCAAGCGACAGCGCGACGAAGTCGACGAATGCGCGAACGCGCGCGGCGAGCTGATGCCGCTGCGGATAGACCGCATGGATGTCGGCATCGGGCGTGTCGTACTGCGCCAGCACCCGCACCAGACGCCCGTTCTTCAGGTAACGCTCGATGTCCCACTCGGCGCGCATCAGGATGCCGTGGCCGTCGAGGGCCCAGTTGACGGCGATCTCGCCGTCGTTGGTCGCGAGGTTGCCGCGGGTTTTGACGGTCTCGGTCGTCGCATTCCGGCCGCGGCCGCTCGACAGGCGCCAGACGCCGTAGGCCTCCTCGCCCTGCCGGATGCCGATGCAGTTGTGCCGGGTCAGGTCGTTCGGAATCTTCGGCGTGCCGCGCTTGTCCAGATAGGCCGGCGCGGCACAGAGCAGGCGGCGGTTCGGCGCGATGTAGCGCGCGATCACGCGCGCATCCGGCGGCGCGCCGAAGCGGATGCAGACATCGAACGAGTCGTCCGTCAGCGGCGGCGGATTGACCGAGAGCTGCAACTGGACCTCGACCTGCGGGTGCTTGCGAGCGAAGCGCGAGATCAGCGGCGCGATGTGGCTGCGCCCGAAGCCGAGCGTCGCGTTGACGCGCAGCAGCCCCTTCGGCGTCGCCTTCGAGACGCCGAGAAGCTGCCCCATGTCGTCGATCTCGCCGAGGATCCG
>JBDTXV010000353.1:0-3378 GCA_040006015.1 Caldimonas sp. | reverse complement strand
TGCCGCCGGCGTTCGTCGCGAGGTTGCCGCCGATCGTGCAGCTGCCTTCGGCGGCGAGGCTCAGCGGGAACAGCAGCCCGCGTTCGGCCGCGGCCTGCTGCACCGCCTGCAGCACGCAGCCGGCATCGACCGTGATCGTCAGGTTCGCCGCATCGAGATCGCGGACGCGGTTCATTCGCGCAAGGCTGAGAAGGATCTGCGTGCCGCTTTCGTCCGGCACCGACGCGCCGACGAGGCCGGTGTTGCCGCCCTGCGCGACGAGCGCGACGCGATGCGCCGCGCACGCGCGAACGACCGCGGCGACCTCGGCGGTCGACGCCGGGCGGACGACGGCGAGAGCCCGGCCGCGGACGCGCTTGCGCCAGTCGGCCTCATAGGCCGAGAGGTCGCCGTCGGTCAGCACGGCGGTCGCACCGAGCGCTTCGCGCAAGGTCTCGAGCAGACTCATCCGGCGGTTTTCGGCGCGCGATCGAGACGGGCGCGGACATGCGCGGCGCAGGCCGCGAACAGCACCAGGCAGAGGGCGACCTCGAGCGCCGCGAGCGCGCGGCCGGCGCCGCGGTCGCTCGCCGCGCGCACGACGCCTTCGGCGACATAGGGCCAGACCAGCAGGCTGGTCCAGCGGTAGGTGTACAGGCGATTGCGGATCAGCCCGGGGAGCGGCAGCAGCAGCGGCAGCACCTTGATCGCGAGCGTGCGCTGGCCGGTCGGCGCGAGCCACAGCTCCCACGCGAGGCCGAGCGCGATCAGCGCGACGATGCCGGCGAGCGCCAGTGCGCGGGTCGACGAGCCGGGCAGGGCGGGCGAGGCATCCATCGCTGACTATGATGCCAGCAATGACCGCAACACCTGCCGCGACCACTGCCGAAAGCGCCGCGACCGACGATCGCGACCGGATGACGCGGCTCGTCGATACGCTGCAACGCTGGCCGTATCTCGACACCGTCGTCACCTTGCGCCAGCGCTTCCGCGAGGATCGGCTCGGGCTCACCGCCGGCAGCCTGACGTTCACGACGCTGATCTCGCTGGTTCCTCTCGTCACCGTGATGCTGGCGGCGTTCGCGGCGTTCCCGATGTTCGCGACCTTGCAGGATGCGCTGCAGAAGTACTTCCTGCAGAGCCTCGTGCCCGACGCGATCGCGCGCCCGGTGCTGGGCGCGCTGACGCAGTTCTCGAGCAAGGCGAGCCGTCTCGGCATCGTCGGCGTCGTCGCGCTGTTCGGCAGCGCGCTCGCGCTGATGCTGACGATCGACCGCACGCTGAACGCGATCTGGCGCGTGCGCACGCCGCGGCCGATCGCGCAGCGCGTGCTGGTCTACTGGGCCGCGGTCACGCTCGGTCCGGTGCTGCTCGGCAGCAGCCTGAGCCTGACCTCGTATGCGGTCTCGGCGTCGCGCGGCTTCGTCGGCGCGCTGCCGGGCGGCGTCGGCCTGCTGCTCGGCACGATCGAATTCATCCTGGTCTCGATCGGGATGGCCGGCCTCTTCCATTACGTGCCGAACACGCAGGTGCAGTGGCGTCATGCGCTCGCCGGCGGCGTCTTCGTCGCGGCCGGCTTCGAGATCGCGAAGCGCCTGCTCGCCTGGTATCTGGTGCTGGTGCCGAGCTATGCGATGGTCTACGGAGCGTTCGCGACGGTGCCGATCTTCCTGATCTGGATCTATCTGAGCTGGGTCATCGTGCTACTCGGCGCGGTCGTCGCGGCCTATGCGCCGAGCCTGCAGATGCGGGTCATGCGCTGGCCCGACGGGCCAGGTGCGCGCTTCCAGCTCGCGCTCGCGGTGCTGCGCGAGCTCGATGCGGTGCGCACGCACGAGCGCAAGGGCGTCAGCAACGCCGCGATCTCGGAGGCGTTGCGCACCGATCCGTTGCAGACCGATCCGATCCTCGAATCCCTGGTCGCGCTCGACTGGGTCGGCCGGCTCGACGAGGAAGGCGATGCGCGTTATGTGCTGCTCTGCGATCCGGCGCACACCGCGGCCGAACCGCTGGTCTCGCTGTTGCTGATCCAGCCGATGTCGACGTTGCGCGCGTTCTGGCAGCGCGCCGGCTTCGCCGAGATGACGGTGCACGACCTGATCGCGCGCTGACGGGTGCGGCGCTCTTGGGGGCGCGCGCGCCGCGCTGCCGTGCGCCGCTGCTTCGGGCGTTCGTCGTGCGCTCAGTCGAGCGCACGACGCAGTGCGGCGAGCACCGCATCCGGCGCTTCGGCCATCAAGGCGTGTCCGGCCGCGACCCGCGTCACGTCGGCGCGCAGCAGCTTGCCGAGCTCGATTGCCTGTTTCGGCGCCGCCATCTGGTCGCGCTCGCCGACGATCAGGCCGACCGGGCAGGCGACGCGATGCGCCGCTTCGAGTCCGCCGGCGTAGCGGTTGCAGACCTCGAAGTCGGTCAGGAACAGGTTGGTCTCCGCTTGCCCGGCCTGGACCCGCCGCATCAGCGCGCGGTTGGTGCCGTGCAGCGACGCGCCCGGACCCGGAAACGACGGCTTCGCGGCAAAGGTCGAGTGCGAGTAGGCGTTGACCATGTCGATCGCGCGCAGCGGCGCGCTGCGGGCGGTCTCGAGCAGCGCGGCCGAGACGCTGAGTGGATATGCGGCGCCGAGCAGCACGAGGCGCTCGATGCGCTCGGGCGCGCGCGCGGCCGCTTCGAGCGCGATCAGCGCGCCCATGCTGTGTCCGGCCAGCGCCGCGCGACCGACGCCGGCGCCGTCGAGCAGCGCGAGCAGCCACGCGGCGAGCGCTTCGACGCTTTCTAGCGGCGGGCCGGCGCTGCGCGCGTGGCCGGGCAGATCGGGCGCGAGCACCGCGCGGCCGTGGTGCGCGAACCAGCGCGCGAGCAGGGTCCAGACGCTGTGGTCGTGCAGCGCGCCGTGAATCAACACCAGCACCGGCAGCGCCGGATCGAACGCCATGCCGCCGCTGTACGCGTAAGCGCGCTGCCGGCCGTGCGGGCCGTCGACGACGAGCTCCATCAGGCCGCCTTCTTCGCGACGGCGAGCGCGCGGCCGAGATCGTCGATCAGGTCGGCGGCGTCCTCGAGACCGATCGAGAGGCGGATCGTCCCGGCCGTTATGCCGGCCAGCGCGAGCGCGGCGTCGTCCATCCGGAAGTGCGTCGTCGACGCCGGATGGATCACCAGCGAACGGCAGTCGCCGACATTGGCGAGGTGCGAGAAGATCTTCAGCGCCTCGATGAATGCGCGGCCCTGCTCGCGCGAGCCGCGCAGGTCGAAGCCGAACACCGCGCCGGCGCCGCGCGGCAGCAGGCGCTGCGCGAGCGCATGGTCCGGATGCGTCTCGAGCTCGGGATAAGCGACCCTTTCGACCAGCGGATGCGCGGCGAGGAAGGCGACGACCTTGCGCGTGTTCTCGACGTG
>JBDTXV010000352.1:0-3385 GCA_040006015.1 Caldimonas sp. | reverse complement strand
CTCGTCGACGATTCGATCGTTCGCGGCACGACCTCGAAGGAGATCGTGCAGATGGCGCGCGAAGCCGGCGCGCGCAAGGTCTACATGGCGTCGGCGGCGCCGCCGGTGCGCTTTCCGAACGTCTACGGGATCGACATGCCGACCACCGACGAGTTGATCGCGCATGGCCGCAGCATCGAAGAGATCCGCGAGTTCATCGGCGCCGATGCGCTGATCTATCAGGACATCGCCGCGATGAAGCGCGTCGTCAGCGCGTTGAATCCGGCGCTGCGCGGGTTCGAGGCGTCGTGCTTCGACGGCGTCTACATCACCGGCGACATCACGCCGGCCGATTTCGATGCGATGGCGGCGCAGCGCAGCGCGCCCGCCGACGAAGACGAGGCCGACAACCGCTCGCGGCTCGCGTTGCAGAGCGCGTCGGAAGTCGCCTGATGGCCGGCGCGAAGATTCCGCGCGTCCGGCTGCCGGCCGACGTGCGCCTCGACACGCTTGCGGTGCGCGAAGGGCTGCCGCCGAGCGCCTGGGGCGAGAACTCCGAAGCGCTGTTCCTGACCAGCAGCTTCGTGCAGCCCGATGCTGCGACCGCGGCCGCGCGCTTCGCGAACGAGGAAGAAGCGTTCATCTATTCGCGCTTCACGAACCCGACCGTGACGATGTTCGAGCGCCGCCTCGCCGCGCTCGAAGGCTCCGAGGCCTGCATCGCGACCTCGAGCGGGATGGGCGCGATCCTGCTGCTCGGGATGGGTCTGCTGAAGGCCGGCGATCACGTCATCTGCTCGCAGAGCGTGTTCGGCTCGACGATCATGCTGTTCGGGCGCGAGTTCGGAAAGTTCGGCGTCGAGACGACGTTCGTCGCGCAGGCCGACGTCGCGCAATGGCGCGCCGCGGTCAAGCCGAACACGAAGCTGCTGTTCGCCGAATCGCCTACGAATCCGCTGACCGAGGTCTGCGACATCCGCGCTCTCGCGGCAATCGCGAAATCGGCTGGCGCCTGGCTCGCGGTCGACAACTGCTTCTGCTCGCCGGCGTTGCAGCGGCCGATCGAGCTCGGCGCAGACCTGATCGTCCATTCGGGGACGAAATATCTCGACGGGCAGGGCCGCGTGATCGCCGGCGCGCTTTGCGCATCGGAGCAGCTCGTCAACGAGCGCTTCGTTCCGGTGATGCGCAGCGCCGGGATGACGCTGTCGCCGTTCAATGCGTGGGTCGTGCTGAAAGGGCTCGAGACGCTGTCGATCCGGATGCGCGCGCAGAGCGAGCGCGCGCACGCGCTCGCCGTGTGGCTCGAAGCGCAGCCGCAGGTCGAGCGCGTCTATTACCCCGGCCTCGAATCGCATCCGCAGCACCGGCTCGCGATGGCGCAGCAGTCGGGCGTCGGCGGCGCGGTCGTCTCGTTCATCGTCCGTGCCGAAGGCGCCGACGCGTCGACATTCGCGCGCCGCAATGCGTTCCATGTGATCGACAGCACCGAGATCTGCTCGATCACCGCGAACCTCGGCGACACGAAGACGACGATCACGCACCCGGCCAGCACGTCGCACGGGCGGCTGACCGAAGCGCAGCGGCTCGCGGCCGGCATCACGCAGGGAATGATCCGCGTTGCAGTCGGGCTCGACGACGTCGAGGACATCAAGGCCGACCTGCAGCGCGGACTCGCTTCGTTGTAGGCGAACTTTGGCGCCCCGCTTTTTCGAGCCGTCGCCCGAACGATCCGGACTGCCAAACGATAACGACCGATGAATCCGATCCACCGCAAGGTCCGCACCCGCATCGCGCCTTCGCCGACCGGCTTCCTGCATCTCGGCACCGCGCGGACCGCGCTCTATTCATGGGCCTATGCACGCCACTACGGCGGCGAGTTCGTGCTGCGCATCGAGGACACCGACGTCGCGCGCTCGACGCAGGACTCGGTCGACCAGATTCTCGACGCGATGCATTGGCTCGGCCTCGATTACGACGAAGGCCCGATCTACCAGATGCAGCGGCTCGGCCGCTATCGCGAAGTGATCGAGCAGATGCTGCAGGACGGCAGCGCGTACCGCTGCTATTGCAGCCCCGAAGAGCTCGAGGCGACGCGCGAGGCGCAGCGCGCGCGCGGCGAAAAGACGCATTACGACGGACGCTGGCGGCCCGAGCCCGGCAAGGCGCTGCCGCAGGTGCCGGAAGGCATCGATCCGGTGATCCGTTTCCGCAATCCGCAGCAAGGCGCGGTGACCTGGGACGATCTCGTCAAGGGCCCGATCACGATCTCGAACCACGAGATCGACGACCTCGTGATCGTCCGCGCCGACGGCGTGCCGACCTACAACTTCTGCGTCGTCGTCGACGACCGGGACATGGCGATCAGCCACGTCTTCCGCGGCGACGAACACGTCAACAACACGCCGTGGCAGATCAACATCTTCAATGCCCTCGGTGCGCCGCTGCCGCTGTTCGGCCACGTGCCGGTGATCCTAGGCGACGACGGTCAGAAGCTCTCGAAGCGGCGCGGCGCGGTCAGCGTGATCGACTATCGCGACGCCGGCTATCTGCCCGAAGCGATGCTGAACTATCTGGCGCGGCTCGGCTGGAGCCACGGCGACGAGGAGCTCTTTTCGCGCGCCCGGCTCGTCGAATGGTTCGACGGCCGCCATCTGTCGAAAAGCCCGGCGCAATGGGACCCGGCGAAGCTGAACTGGGTCAATGCGCAGGCGATCAAGCACTCGTCAGATGCGACCCTCGCGAAACTGGTCGCCGCGCAGCTCGCGCGGCGCGGCATTCGCGTCGACGGCGACGAGCGCGTCGCGCGGATGTGCGCGCTGTTCAAGGACCGCTGCCACACGACCGCGGAGCTCGCCGACTGGCTCACGATGTATTTCGGCGAGCCGCACGCCGCCGCCGATGCGCTGCCGGCGCATGTCGCCGCGGTGCCTCCGGAATCGCTGGCGACGCTCGCCGACAGGCTCGGCGCCGCGATCGAATGGGACAAGGCGGAGATTGCCGCGGCAATCAAGGAAACGCTCGCCGCGCACAGGCTCAAGATGGGCCAGTTCGCACCGGAGGTTCGTGTCGTCGTCTGCGGACGCGCACAGACGCCGTCGCTCGATGCGGTGCTCGAGCTCTTCGCACGCGAGACGGTCATCGCGCGTTTGCGGAGTGCGGCGCAGGCTGGCTATAATCGCAGTCTCGCCTGAAACTGCGATGGCTGGACCCGTGACATGAAGAGGGGGTATAGCTCAGCTGGGAGAGCGCTTGCATGGCATGCAAGAGGTCAGCGGTTCGATCCCGCTTACCTCCACCATCAGGTCCGTTCGGTACAGCGCAGTTGAGGTCGACGTTCGAGTTATCGAAAGCGCCGTCCCCTTCGTCTAGAGGCCTAGGACACCACCCTTTCACGGTGATTACA
>JBDTXV010000351.1:0-3388 GCA_040006015.1 Caldimonas sp. | reverse complement strand
CGGGCAAGGTGCTGACCGGCGGCGTCGATGCGAACGCGCTGCAGCGGCCGAAGCGCTTCTTCGGCGCGGCCCGCAACATCGAGGAAGGCGGCTCGCTGACGATCATCGGCACCGCGCTGGTCGAGACCGGCAGCCGGATGGACGAGGTGATCTACGAAGAGTTCAAGGGCACCGGCAACTGCGAGATCCACCTCGACCGGCGCATGTCGGAAAAGCGCGTCTATCCGTCGATCCTGCTGAACAAGTCGGGCACCCGGCGCGAGGAGCTGCTGCTGAAGCCCGAGATCCTGCAGAAGACCTGGATCCTGCGCAAGCTGCTCTATTCGATGGACGAGATCGAGGCGATGGAATTCATCCTCGACAAGATGAAGTCGACGAAGAACAACCTCGACTTCTTCGACATGATGCGGCGCGGCGGATAGTCGAGGGCAACGCCCGACGGCCGCCGCGCTATAATCACGGGTTCCGCTTTCGGGAAAGTGTGCCGACATCACGCGGCGAGGCTCCCTCCACACCAGCGCAGAGGATCACATGAAAGAAGGCATCCACCCGGGCTATCGCGAAGTCTGCTTCCAGGACTTGTCGAACGGCTTCAAGTTCGTCACGCGCTCCTGCGCGCAGACGCGCGAGACGATCAAGATGGAAGACGGCCGCGAGCTGCCGCTCTACAAGGTCGAGACGACGAGCGAATCGCACCCGTTCTATACCGGCACGCAGAAGAGCGTCGACTCGCTCGGCGGCCGGGTCGAGAAGTTCCGCAACAAGTTCGCGCACCTCGGCGCGAAGAAATAAGCGGACCCATTGCCGCGCGACGGAGCCTCCACGGCCCGGCTCGCGACAAATCCAGGATCAGGCAGCTTCGGCTGCCTTTTTCATGTCCGCAGGCTCTTGCCGGCGTTGTTGCATCATCCGCGCTGAACCTCGCCGACCTGCTTGAACTCGCCGAATCCCGCCCTCGTCACCCATCGCGCCGCGCAACGCCTGCCGCGGCTCGCCCTGCTGCTTTTCTGCGCGGCCTATGTGCTGCCTGGGCTGTTCGGTCGCGACCCGTGGAAGAGCGCCGACATCACTGCGTTCGGCTACATGGTCAACATCGCCCAAGGTCGCACGTCGTGGCTGGCACCGACCGTCGGCGGCCTCCCCGCAGACAGCGCGCTGCTGCCGTACTGGATCGGCGCGACGTCGATCCGTGTCCTGGGTTCGTGGCTCGATCCCGCATTCGCGGCACGGCTGCCGTTCGCGCTGCTGCTCGTCCTCGTTCTCGTGCTGGTCTGGTACGCGACCTACTACCTCGCGCGAACCGAATCGGCGCAGCCGCTGCCGCTGGCATTCGGCGGCGAGGCGACCGCGGTCGATTACGCGCGCGCGATCGCCGACGGCGCGCTGCTCGCGCTGATCGCATCGCTCGGACTGCTGCAGCTCGGCCACGAAACGACGCCGGAACTGGCGCAGCTCGCAAGCGTCGCGCTCTTCCTCTACGCGTTCGCGGCGATGCCGTTCCGGCCGCGCGCAGCCCGCGTCGCGCTGTTGCTGGCGCTGCCGGCGCTCGCCGCGAGCGGCGCACCGAGCATCGCGATCGCACTCGGCATCGTCGGCGCGGTGCTGTGCCGTCTCTCGTCGGATGCCGACGTCCGCCGTGCCGCGGCGTGGGTCTGGGGCAGCGCGATCGCCGCCGCGCTCGTCGCGGCGCTCTTCGGAGCCTGGGCGTGGCGCCTCGGCCACTATGAATCGTTCGCGCAGGTCTGGGGTTTCGTGCGCCAGCTCGTCTGGTTCACATGGCCGTCGTGGCCGCTCGCACTCTGGACCTTGTGGCGCTGGCGCGAACGCCTGGCGAGCCGCCACATCGTCTTTCCGCTGCTTTGCGTCGCGGTCAGTCTGGCCGCGTGCGTGGCAATGGGAGGTTCCGACAGGGCACTGATGCTCGGCCTGCCGCCGCTCGCGGTGCTCGCGGCGTTCGCGCTGCCGACGCTGCAGCGCAGCACTGCGGCGGCGATCGACTGGTTCTCGGTGTTTTTCTTCTCGATCGCGGCACTGACGATCTGGGTCTTCTACGTCGCGATGCAGACCGGCGTCCCGGCCAAGCCCGCGGCGAATCTCGAGCGCCTCGCGCCCGGCTTCCCGAAAGGCTTCTCGCTGGTCGCGCTGGTCCTTGCGGTGGCCGGCACTCTGGCATGGCTCTGGCTGGTCCATTGGCGCACGCGGCGCAGCCGCCATCCGCTGTGGAAAAGCATGGTGCTGCCGGCGAGCGGCGTCAGCCTTTGCTGGCTGCTCGTGATGACCTTGCTGCTGCCGCCGCTCGACCATGCGCGCAGCTATCGATCGCTCGTGACGCGGATCGCGCAGCAGGTGCCGCGCGAGTCGTGCCTGGCCGCCCCGGCGATGCCGCGCGCCGAAGTCGTCGCGCTCGAATATCTGGGCGGATATCGCGTCGACGCGATGACGCCGGCGACCGCGACGCGCTGCGACTTCCTGCTGATCGTCGAGACGCGGCAGAAGCCGGTCCGCAGCGTTCCGGGCTGGCAGCTGGTGACGCGGGAGCGGCGCAACACCAGCGACGACGAAGTCACCGCGGTCTACCGGCGCGCCGGATAGTGCGCACACTGGCCGCAGCCTACGGCAGTGCCGGTGCGCTGCGTTCGGGGCGCGCCGCGAACTCGACCGGTGGCGCCGCCTCGCGCACGCGGGCCGACGGGAAGACGATCCGGAAGGTCGACCCCTTGCCGACCTCGCTTCTGATGTCGAGCTCGCCGCCATGCCGCTGCACGACATGCTTGACGATCGAAAGACCGAGTCCGGTGCCGCCGGTTTCGCGCGACCGGCTGCCGTCGACGCGGTAGAACCGTTCTGTGAGGCGCGGCAGATGTTCGCGCGCGATGCCGGGGCCGGTATCCGACACCGCGAGCTCGGCCCTGCCGTCGGCCAGAACCCGCCACGCGATCTCGACCTGCCCGCCGTCCGGCGTGTAGCGGATCGCGTTGTTGACGAGGTTCGTGAACGCGCTGAGCAGTTCGGTCTGCGTGCCGGCGATCTCGGTTTCGACCGGACCCGGGAAGCGCAACGCATGTCGCCCGGCCGAAAGCGCGCGCGCATCGGCCTCGACCGCGCCGAGCAGCGCCTTCAGGGCGACCCAGCGATCGGCCGGCGGACGCGGGCTGCCCTCGAGACGCGCCAGCGTCAACAGGTCGTTGACGAGCGTGCCCATCCGCTCGGCCTGCTGCGTCATCATCAGCAGCACCCGCTTGCGTTCGACCTCGGTCAGCGGCAGATTGGTCAGCGTCTCGAGAAAGCCGGTCAGGACCGTTAGCGGCGTACGGATCTCGTGGGAGACGTTGGCGACGAAGTCGCGCCGCATGCCCTCCGAGCGCTCGTCCTCGGTCATGTCCTGCGA
>JBDTXV010000350.1:0-3399 GCA_040006015.1 Caldimonas sp. | reverse complement strand
CCGATTCGGTCGAATGGGAAGGCTGGCGCTTCGAAGTCGTCGATCTCGACGGCAAGCGCGTCGACAAGGTCCTCGCGAGCGCGGTCGCGCCGCGAGTCGGAGAGGCCGAGGCCTGATCGGATAGGCTCTCCGCTCGACTTTCACCGGATCTGCGCATGAACGAGAACGCACCCACCTCCGCGGCGATGCCGTCCGGCGCAGCGGACATGCGCGACGACGACTTCGCCCGCGGCGTGAAGAACCGGCGCGCGGTGCTCGGCGACGCCTGGGTCGACCAGTCGCTCGACAACGCGAACGCGTTCAACGCCGAGTTCCAGAGCCTGATCACGCGCTATGCCTGGCACGACATCTGGGGCCGCCCCGGACTCGATCACACGACGCGGCGCCTCTTGGTGCTCGGGATGACGATGGGCCTCGCGCGCTGGGAGGAGTTCGAGCTGCATTGCCGGGCCGCGGTCCGCGGCGGCGTGCCGCTCGAGACGATCAAGGAAGCGCTGATGCAGGGCGCGATCTATTGCGGCGTGCCGGCCGCGAACACCGCGTTCAAGATCACGCTGGACATCCTGCGCGCGGAAGGACTGGCGCCGCCGCCGCAGCCGCTTTCGGCGGACAAGCGGGTCGCAGTGCACCACACGTTCAGCCAGCCGCAGCTGAAGGTCGCGGTGCAGGGGGCGGACACGGGTGCGGTGCCGATCGTGCTGAGCCACGCGCTCGGCCTCGACCTGCAGATGTGGGACGAGATCGCGGCGCACTTCGGCGCGAGCCATCCGGTCTTGCGCTACGACCATCGCGGCCACGGCGGCTCGGCGGTTCCGCCGGGTCCGTACACGCTCGACGAACTGGTCGACGATGCGGCTCGTCTCGTGCGCGAATGGGGCCGGGGTCCGGTCGTCTGGGTCGGGCTGTCGATGGGCGGGATGGTCGGGCAGGGGCTCGCGATCCGCCACCCCGAGCTCGTCCGCGGTCTCGTGCTCGCGAACACCGTCGCGCGCTATCCGGACGCGGCGAAGTCGATGTGGGCCGAGCGCATCGCGAAGGTCGGGCAGGGCGGCACCGCGGCGATCGTCGAGATGGTGCTCGAACGCTACTTTGCCGCCGCGTTCCGCGCCGCGCAGCCGCAAGTCGTCGAGCGCTATCGCCGCACCGTGCTCGCGACCGACCCGCGCGGCTACAGCGCGTGCTCGCATGCGGTCGCCGGCGTCGACTGGCTCGATCGGCTTTCCACCATCGCCTGCCCGACGCTCGTGATTGCCGGCGCCGAGGACGTCGGCGCGCCGGTCGCGATGTCGGAGGCGATCGCCGAGCGGATTCCGGACGCCGAGCTCGCGGTGATCGCCGGCGCGGCGCACCTGAGCGCGGTCGAGCAGCCGGCGCGCTTCATCGAGCATCTGCAGCATTTTTTGTCGCGCGTCGAACCGCGGCGCGGCGCCGCATGAAGGCCGCGATCCTTCCCGACTTCGGCCAGCGGCTCTCGATCGAGGAGGTGCCGACGCCGATTGCGGAGGCCGATGAGGTGCTGATCCGGGTCGAGGTCTGCGGTGTCTGCCATTCCGATCTGCACATCGCGCAGGGCGACCTGGCCGGCTTTCGCGCCGCGACGAAGGCGCGCGTGATCCCGGGCCACGAGGTCATCGGCCGCGTCGTCGCGAAAGGCGCTGCGGTCGAGCACCTCGCGCTCGGCGATCGCGTCGGCGTCGCATGGCTCCATTCGTCGTGCGGCGTCTGCGAGCAGTGCCGCGAAGGCCTCGAGAACCTATGTCGCAAAGGCGTCGTCACCGGGATGATGGTCGACGGCGGCTATGCCGAGTTCATGCGGGCGAAGGCGAGCCATGCGCTGCCGATCCCCGACGGCCTGACGTCCGCCGAGGCGGCGCCGCTTTTCTGCGCCGGCGTCACCGTCTATCGTGCGCTGAAGAACGCCGGCGTCGAGCCGGGCCAGCGCGTCGCGGTGTTCGGCATCGGCGGGCTCGGCCATCTGGCAGTTCAGGTGGCGCGCGCGTTCGGCGCCGAAGCGATCGCGCTCGACATCGGCGCCGCGAAGCTCGAGCTCGCGCGCGAACTCGGCGCAACGAACGCGTTCGACGTGACCGACCCCGACGCCGTGAAGGCGGTGCGCAAGCTCGGCGGCGTGCATGTCGCGATCGTCACGTCGGCCGCGAAGGCGGCGTACGAGATGGCGCTGAAATGCCTGCGCCCCGCCGGCACGCTCGCGGTCGTCGGCTTGCCGAACGAGCCGCTCGGCTTCCAGGCGCTCGCGCTGGTCGGCAACGAGCTGCGCATCGTCAGCGCCGCGGTCGGCACGCGCGACGATCTGCGTGCGACGCTCGATCTCGCGGTCGCCGGCAAGCTGCGCTGCCGCATGGAGGAAGCGCCGCTCGACGCCGTCAACGAAGTCTTCGAGCGAATGACCCGCGGCACGATCAACGGCCGCATCGTGCTGCGCTGCTGCGCCTGAGCGTCGCTGCTCGGCGTCGTTCGGCACGGCCTAAAATCTTCGCGACAGGCCGCGCGATTCACGCGGTCACGTCGCGACCGGAGCACATGATGAGCAAAGCCTTCGCCTCTCAAGCCGACCTCCAGGAAAAGAAGGTCACGTTCACGAAGCTCTCCGACAGCGCCTATGCGTACACCGCGGAAGGCGATCCGAACACCGGCGTGATCGTCGGCGACGATGCGGTGATGGTGATCGACACGCAGGCGACGCCGGTGATGGCCGAAGACGTGATCCGGCACATCCGCACCGTCACCGATCTGCCGATCAAGTACGTGCTGATGAGCCACTATCACGCGGTCCGCGTGCTCGGCGCGAGCGCGTACCGGCCGCAGCAGATCATCGCGAGCCAGGACACCTACGACCTGATCGTCGAGCGCGGCGCAGAGGACATGAAGAGCGAGATCGAGCGCTTCCCGCGCCTCTTTCGCGCGGTCGAGACGATCCCGGGGCTGACCTGGCCGACCTTGACGTTCAAGGGCGAGATGACGGTCTGGCTCGGAAAGCTCGAGGTCCGGCTGATCCAGCTCGGCCGCGGCCACACGAAGGGCGACACGGTCGCATGGCTGCCGGCCCAGAAGATCCTGTTCAGCGGCGATCTGGTGGAGTTCGATGCGACGCCGTATGCCGGCGACGCGTATTTCAAGGACTGGCCGCAGACGCTCGACCGCATCGCCGCGCTCGAGCCGGTCGCGCTGGTGCCGGGCCGCGGCGCCGCGCTGACGACGCCGGAAATGGTGAAGCGCGGACTCGCCGGCACGCGCGCGTTCGTCAGCGATCTCTACGCCAGCGTCGCCGCGGGCGCCGCGCAGGGCAAGGCTCTGCGCGAGATCTACAAGGAGACGCACGCCGCGCTGAAGCCGAAGTACGGGCAGTGGGTCATCTACGACCATTGCATGCCGTTCGAC
>JBDTXV010000349.1:0-3416 GCA_040006015.1 Caldimonas sp. | reverse complement strand
CGTCGATGTCGACCAGCCCCTTCGGGTAGGTGTCGCTGGTCATGATGATGTGCGCACGCTTTGCAAGCAGGGCCTCGAACGCATTGAAGAACTCTTCCTGCGTGCGCTCCTTGCCGGCGAAGAACTGCACGTCGTCGATCAGCAGCAGATCGAGCGAGTGGTATTTCGCCTTCAGCTCGTCGAAGGTCTTGCGCTGATAGTTCTTGACGACGTCGGTGATGAACTGCTCTGCATGCAGATACAGGATTCCGGCATCGGGCCGGTCGGCGAGCAACGCATTACCGACCGCGTGGATCAGGTGCGTCTTGCCGAGACCGACGCCGCCGTAGATGAAGAGCGGGTTGTACATCTGGCCCGGCGCGCCGGCGACATGCAGCGCCGCGGTCCGCGCCATCTGGTTCGCGCGACCCGGCACCAGCGTGTCGAAGCTGAGCAGCGGGTTCAGGCGGCTGCGCGACGGCGCTGGAAACGCCGCGAAGTTCGGCGCGGCGGATCGAGTGCCGCTCTGAGTCGCAGTCGGCGGACGGGCCGCGCTCGCGCCCCCATGCGAGGCCGCGTCGGCGCGATCGTCGCGACGCGGGGCGCCGTTGTGGAGGAGCGCAGTGCCGTTCGGCGCAGGATTCGATGCCGCATCGCGCGCCGCCAACGTCACGTCGAGCCGGACCGGCTTGCCGGCCAGTTCGCTCAGCACGGTCTCGATCTTGCCGGCGTACTGATTGCGGATCCAGTCGAGCTTGAAACGGTTCGGCACGCGCAGCGTGACGACCGCACCGGCCGCGCCTTCGTCGTTCAGCTCCGCTGCGGCCAACGGACGAATCCAGGTATTGAATTGCTGTTCGGGCAATTCGGAGGCGAGGCGCTCGCAGCCGCGCTGCCAGAGATCGTTGGTCATTGTGGAGAAGTGCCTGCAGAGCGACCGGATTGTAGGCCTTCGCGGACCGTGGAAACCCGGGTTATCCACAGTTGCCGACCAACCGCGACAGGGCCGGGTCGAAAGCCCGGAAGTTCCGATGTCGTTGACGCCCCCGCCGGTTTTTGCTCTAATCGCGGGTTTCCCGAAGCGGACTGCGACTTGGGCTTCTCGCCCTCCTGCCGCTTCGGAGCAGCGCTCCAAGAACGCCACGGCGTTCAGCGCCGGCCACTTCTGCGGACCCTCTCATGAAACGCACTTATCAAGCTTCCAAAGTCCGGCGCGCTCGCACCCACGGCTTTCTCGTCCGGATGAAGACCCGCGGTGGGCGCGCGGTCATCAACGCGCGTCGCGCAAAGGGTCGCAAGCGCCTCGCCGTCTGAGACGGCGCCGCTGCGACCGGCGGTGGGCGACGCGGGCGGGTCGGCGCGGGTCGGCCATCTGGTGCGCTCGGTCGATTTCGAGCGGGTCCTCGGCACGCGCACCGGCATGCTCAGCGCTCACTTCGCGATTCACCATGTCGTGGGTGTGCCGCTTCCGGTTCGACCGGCCGCGGGGAGATCGACCGAAGGGCACTTATCAACAGGCGGGGACGCCGAACCGGTGCAGGCTGTGGATGAAATTCGAAATCCGATGCGATCCGAGCCGCCGCAATCGCCCGAGCCGCGCCTCTGGTTCGGCGCCGTCGTGCCGAAGCGGCACGCCCGCCGCGCGGTGACGCGCACGCTGATGAAGCGCCAGATCCGAACGGCAGTCCTCGCTCACGCCGACGCGCTGGGCGCCGGACTCTGGGTCGTCCGTCTGCGCGCGGCCTTCGACCGGACGAGCTATCTCAGTGCGTCGTCGACGCCGTTGCGGCGAGCGGTGCGCGACGAGCTCGACCGGCTGCTGCGTCGCTGCGGCGGTGCTGCGACCGCGCGCTGACGCGAAACCGGGATGAGCGACCTCTTGCGGAACCTGCCGCGGCGAATCCTTATCGGAATCGTGCGCGGGTATCGGCTGTTGCTGAGTCCGTGGCTCGGCACGTCGTGCCGGTTCGAGCCGACCTGCTCGGCTTACACGCTCGAAGCGCTCGAACTTCACGGCGCCGCCGCCGGCGCCTATCTGGGCCTTCGTCGCATCGGACGCTGCCATCCGTGGTGCGCCGGCGGCTTCGATCCGGTGCCGCGCGCGGCACCGCGCTTCTTCACGTTTTCGGCTGTGCGCCCGCGTCGCGCTGCCACCTTGCCATCCTCCTCGACGGATCGACCTGCCTCATGACCGATATACGCCGCACCTTGCTGTGGGTGGTCTTCTCGATGTCCCTGTTCCTGATCTGGGACGCGTGGAACAGGCACAACGGGCAGCCGTCGTTCTTCAGTCCGTCGCAGAGCGCGAAACCGGCAGCGGCCGGCGCCGCGCCGTCGGCCGCACCGAGCGCGGTTCCGGTGCCGATCGGTGCCGCCGCACCGACGGTCGCGACGACGCCGGTCGCCGCTGCGGTTCCGGCGACCGGCGCCGCTGCGCCGTCGGAGAAGGTCACGATCACGACCGATCTCGTCAAGGCGACGCTCGACAGCGTCGGCGGCTCGCTCGACCGGATCGAGCTGCTGCAGCAGGTCGACCCGCTCGATCACGCCAAGCATGTCGTGCTGCTCGATCAATCGGCGCAGCGTCTCTATGTCGCGCAAACCGGGCTGGTGCCGCCGGCCGGCGGTGCCGGCCTGCCGAACCACCGCACGCCAATGACGGTCGTGCCGGGCGAGCGCACATTGCAGCCCGGTCAGAACCAGCTGCAGGTCAGTTTCGAAAGCGCCGTGGTCGGCGGCGTCAAGCTCGTCAAGACCTACACGTTCCGGCGCGGCGACTACGTAATCGACGTGACGCACCAGGTCGTCAACGAATCGACCGTTGCGGTCAATCCCCGGCTCTATCTGCAGCTCGTGCGCGACGGCAATGCGCCGGAAGGCGAATCGAGCTTCTATTTCACGTTCACAGGGCCGGCGATCTATACCGACGGTGCGAAGTTCAAGAAGGTCGACTTCAAGAGTATCGAGAAGCACAAGCCCGGCGACAAGGCCGATCACGAAACCATCGCCGACAACGGCTGGGTCGCGATGGTGCAGCACTATTTCGCGTCGGCCTGGCTGATCGACAAGCCGGGCGCGCCGCCGCTGTCGCGCGAGTTCTTCACCGGCAAGGTCGACACCAACACCTATTCGGTCGGCATGTTCGTGCCGGTCGGCGAGCTCGCGCCGGGCGCGAGCAAGACCCTCGATGCGCGCCTCTTCATCGGGCCGCAGGAAGAAAACCGGCTCGCGGCGATCGCGCCGGGCCTCGAGCTGGTCAAGGACTACGGCTGGTTCACGATCCTCGCGAAGCCGCTGTTCTGGCTGCTGACGCAGCTGCACAAGCTGATCGGCAACTGGGGCTGGGCGATCGTCGGCCTCGTCGTGCTGCTGAAGATCGCGTTCTTCTGGCTCAACGCGACCGCCTATCGCTCGATGGCGAAGATGAAGGCGATCAA
>JBDTXV010000348.1:0-3427 GCA_040006015.1 Caldimonas sp. | reverse complement strand
GGCCTCGAAGTGCTCGCGCGCCTGTTTCATGCGGCCCCGGCTCGCGTCCAGATTGCCGAGATTGCCGAGCACGCCGCCCTCCCAGCGCCGGTCGCCGAGTGCGCGCGCGATTGCCAGCGCGGCCTCGTACTGCGTACGCGCCTCGTCGATGCGCCCGAGGTAGTTGTTCAGCGTGCCGAGGCCGTTCAGCACTTCACATTCGAGCGTCCGGTCGGCGGTCTCGCGGGCGATCGCGAGGGCCGCCGTCAGATGGCGACGCGCATCGTCCATGCGCGCCTCGTTCGCATCGAGGTCGCCGAGATTGCTCTGCAGCTTGCCCTCGCACGCCCGGTCGGCGACGCGGCGCGCCTGTTTCAGCGCGAGCTCGTAGCGTCCGCGCGCATCGGCGACATGGCCGAGCGCCTGCAGCGCGCGTCCGCCGACCCGGTTGACCCGCGCGAGCAGCGCGTCGGGCAGGTCGGTCATCGCGCCGACCAGCGCCGCAAGATCGACGCCGGCACTAAACGGCCCACGCAACTGCAGGGCCGCCCAGGCGCCTTCGAGGGTTCGCGTCGCCGCGTTCGCATCGCCTTGCGCCGCGGCTCGGCGACAGGCCCGCATCAGGTTCTCGAGCTCGACGCATCGATACGCAGTCGCCTGGCGCTCATCGAGGCCGGCGAAGTAGCGGCTGTGCCGCGCTTCGACCGCCAGCGACGCGGACGGCCCGCTGTCGTCGTAGCGACCGGGCGTGCACAGATGCTCGCGCGCGTACTCCTGCACGCTGACGAGCAGATCGAAGCGGTCGCCGACCGACTGGCGTACGAACGACTGGTCGAGCAGCGATTGCAGGACGTCGACCGTCCACGGCATCTCGGCGCGCCCGGAAAGGTCGAGCACCGCTTCGGCCGCCTCGAGCGTGAAGCCGCCTTCGAAGACCGAGAGCTGGGCGAGCGCCGCTTTCTCGGCAGCCGACAGCAAGTCCCAAGACCAGTCGAACGTCGCGCGCAACGTCGCCTGCCGGTCCGGCCGGCCGCCAGTCGTCGACAGCAGCTTGAAGCGTTCGCTCATCCGCGCCAGCAACGTGCGCGGCGGCATCACTCGCACCCGCGCGGCGGCCAGCTCGATCGCAAGCGGCAACCCGTCGAGGAGCTTGACCAGCGGCAGGATCGCGGCCTGGTCTGCACCGGTCGGCTCGAATCCGAGCTTGGCGAATTGCGCGCGGCGCATGAAGAGCGCGGCAGCCTCGTTCGGCGGAAGTGGCGCCAGCGGCAGGACCGATTCGCCGCCCATTCCGAGTACGCCGCGGCTTGTCACCAGAAACCGCGCCTCCCGGGCGCGGCTCAGCCACTTTCCGAGCGTCGCTTCGGCATGCCGGGTGACCTGCTCGAAGTTGTCGAGGACGACCAGGCAGTTGCCGCGGCCCGAGATCGCGTTGCCGAGCTGCACAACCGGATCCTCCTTGCCCAGCGGCACGTCGAGAGCCTGACTCACGGCCGAGGCGATGCCTTCGACGCCGCGCGCCTGCGACAGGTCGCAGAACCAGGCGCCGCCGGGCGCTTCGCCGAGCCACGTCCACGCGAAGCGGGTCGCCAACCGGGTCTTGCCGGTCCCGCCCATGCCGGTCACGCAGACCAGGCGGGCGCCGGCCTCGAACTGGCGCGCCAACTCATCGAGCGTCTCGCGCCGATCGACGAATGCATCGCGCTCGGCCGGAAGACTATGGCGGACCTCGCGCAGCGGCAGCCACAACTCGCCGTCGCGGACGACACGGTAGGCCTTCGGATTCTCCAGCGGCACGGCGAACGCGGCGTCGAGGTCACCGGTCTCGAACAGCTCTACCGGCTCCGACAGGCCCTTCAAGCGCCAATGGCCGTGCGAGTGGACCCGGCCGGCCGTGCGCCCCAGCGAGGCCTTCGCCTCGGCCGACAGCAAGGTCTGGCCCGGCCCGGCGACCGACATGATGCGCGCGGCCGCCGCCTTCGCGATGCCTTCGACTTCGACCGGCTTGGCGCCTTGCGCGACATCGGCCGACGTGTTCCCGCGCAGCAGCACCTCGCCGACGTGCAAACCGGCTCGCGCCTGCAGCGGAACGTCCAACGTGGCGAGCGCACCGTGATAGGCGGTGGCATATCCGACCGCATCGGCGGCATCCGCGAACAGCAGCAGCAGGCCGTCGGTCTTGTCGATCTCGCGGCCGCGGAACGTCGGCAGCAGATCGCGGGCCAGGCGATCGTGCGCGGCCCAGACGCGCGCTGCGGCGATGTTGCCGAGCCGCTCGGTCAGCGCAGTGCTGTCGACGACGTCGAGGACCAGCAGCGCGCAGCGCTGTCCGACGCCGTCCCCGCCGCCGACCGCGGCCATCTCGAACTTGCCCGTCTCGAGCGAATGCATGTCGGCGTGCAGTCGGTCGCGCGTGCTCGGGGGTGTGCGGATTCGGATGGCGGCGCCGATGTCGCAACCCGCGCCACCGGCCGTCTTGCCGAACGATCACCTTACCATCAAAGTCGCGATCGGACGAAGATCGAGATCGGGCCGGACCGATTGATCCGACTGCCCTGTCGTCGATCAGCGCGTCGGACCTCGAGCGCCGCGCACGTCGAGCACTACCCGCGCCGGCGCGCAGCGCACGATCACGCGAGCTTGCCGTGGCACTGCTTGTATTTCTTGCCGCTGCCGCACGGGCACGGCTCGTTCCGTCCGACCTTCGGAACCTGGCCTGCGCCGGCGAACGCGAGCCCCGCCGACGAGGCGCCGACCGCCGCGGCGGCGACTGCCGCGTCCTGAGAGACGCTGCCGTCGTCGTTCGGGTGCGTGTAGGTGACGTTGCTGATGTGCTCGGCGCGCTCCTCGATCGCCGCAGCGGCCTCGGCGACTTCTTCCTCCGACTGGATCCGCACCGTCATCAGCACGCGCGTGACGTCCATCTTCACGACGTCGAGCAGCTGCGAGAAGAGCTCGAAGGCCTCGCGCTTGTATTCCTGCTTCGGGTTCTTCTGTGCATAGCCGCGCAGATGGATACCCTGGCGCAGGTAGTCGAGCGCGGCCAGGTGCTCGCGCCAGTGCGAGTCGATCGACTGCAGCAGGATCATCCGCATGAACGGCGTGAACTGCTCGAGGCCGACGCGCTCGACCTTGGCTTCGAAGGCCGCGTCGGCCGCCTTCGTGACCCGCTCGACGATGTCTTCGTCGGCGATCGACGCGCTCTTCTCGACTTCGGCCGCGAGCGGCACGTCGAGGTGCCATTCGTCGCGCAGCGCCTTCTCGAGCCCGCCCAGGTCCCACTGCTCCTCGACGCTGTCGACCGGCACGAATGTCCGCACGACGTCGCTCATCGTGCCCTCGCGCAGGCTCGCGATCTGGGCGCTGAGGCTCTCGGCCTCGAGGATGTCGTTGCGCTGCTTGTAGATGACCTTGCGCTGGTCGTTGGCGACGTCGTCGTACTCGAGCA
>JBDTXV010000347.1:0-3445 GCA_040006015.1 Caldimonas sp. | reverse complement strand
ATTGCACGATTATCGACATGCGGATGACGGCGTTTCAGCAACGTGCTGCGCGCGGGCCGCGGCAGGTCCAGGGTGCTCGCATGGGTTTTGCATAGGATCGGCTACCTTCCCTTTGCTTTTTTTGGACAAGCCATGCCCGTTAAACCGAACCGCCCGGCGCTTTCGCTCTCGCCTTCGCGCCGCGCGCGCGACAACGAGCGGCCGCTGGTCGAGGACATCCGGCTGCTCGGTCGCCTGCTCGGCGACGTGATCCGCGAGCAGGAAGGCGTGGCCGCCTACGAGCTGGTCGAGCGGGTGCGCCGTCTCTCGGTCGCGTACCGACTGCGCCGCGATGCGCCGGCCGGCCGCGCGCTCGACCGCCTGCTCAAGGGCCTGACCGGCGACCAGACCGTCAGCGTGATCCGCGCGTTCAGCTTCTTCTCGCACCTCGCCAACATCGCCGAGGACCGCCACCACGTGCGGCGGCGCAGTTACCACGAGCAGCGCGGCGACCTGCAGGAGGGCTCGCTCGCACTGGCGTTCCAGCGCCTCTGGAAGCACGGCATCGACTCGGCACGGGTCGCCCAGGTCCTGAGCGAGGCCTGGATCTCGCCGGTGCTGACCGCGCACCCGACCGAGGTCCAGCGCAAGAGCATCCTCGACGCCGAGCGCGCGATCGCCGAGCTGGTCGCCGAGCGCGATGCGCTGCCCGGTGCCGCCGACCTCGCGCGCAACACTGCGCTGCTGCAGGCCCGCGTCACGCAGCTCTGGCAGACGCGGATGCTGCGCGCGAGCCGGCTGACGGTCGCCGACGAGATCGAGAACGCGCTCAGCTACTACCGCAGCACGTTCCTGTCGCAGGTGCCGCTGCTCTATCGCGAGATCGAGGAGGCGCTGCCCGGTTTCCCGATCGCGAGCTTCTTCCGGATGGGCAACTGGATCGGCGGCGACCGCGACGGCAACCCGTTCGTGACCGCCGCGACCTTGCGGATCGCGTTCGAGCGCCAGTGCGAGACCGCGCTGCGCTTCTATCTGACGCAGCTGCACGAGCTCGGCGCCGAGCTGTCGATCTCGACGACCTTGTCGCCGGTCACGCGCGGCATGCAGGCGCTCGCCGACCGCTCCGCCGACCGCAACGCGCATCGCGAGGACGAGCCGTACCGGCGCGCGCTGGTCGGCATGTATGCGCGCCTCGCCGCGACCTTGCACGAGCTGACCGGGACCGAGGCCTTGCGCCACGCGGTGACGCCGCAGGATCCGTATGCGACGGCGGCCGAGCTGCTCGCCGACCTGCAGGTGATCGAGGCCTCGCTGCGCGCCCACCATGCCGCGGCGCTGACCGAGCCGCGGCTGCGCCCGCTGATCCGCGCGGTGCAGGTGTTCGGCTTCCATCTCGCGACGGTCGACCTGCGGCAGAGCTCCGACAAGCACGAAGCGGTGATCGCCGAGCTGCTGAAGGTCGCGAAGGTCGAGGCCGACTACGTCGCATTGCCCGAAGCGGCGCGGCGCGCGCTGCTGCTGCGCCTGCTCGACGACGCGCGCCCGCTGCGCGTCGTCGGCGCGGTCCAGGCGCAGGCCTACAGCGAGCTCACGCGCGCCGAGCTCGCGATCTTCGAGACCGCGGTCGAGATGCTGCGGCGCTACGGCCGCGAGGCGCTGCGCCACTGCATCATCTCGCACACCGAAAGCGTCAGCGACCTGCTCGAGGTGCTGCTGCTGCTGAAGGAAGTCGGCCTGATGCGCGGCACGCTGGAGAGCGGTGCCGTCACCGACCTGATCGTCTCGCCGCTGTTCGAGACGATCGGCGACCTGCGCCAGGCCGAGCCGATCATGCGCGAGTTCTATGCGCTGCCCGGCATCGCCGCGATGATCCAGGCGTCCGGCGCGCAGCAGGACGTGATGCTCGGCTACAGCGACAGCAACAAGGACGGCGGCGCGTTCACGAGCGGCTGGGAGCTCTACCGCGCCGAGATCGCCTTGGTCGATCTGTTCGCGCGCCTGCGCGCATCGCACCGGATCACGCTGCGGCTCTTCCACGGCCGCGGCGGCACGGTCGGGCGCGGCGGCGGACCGAGCTACCAGGCGATCCTCGCGCAGCCGCCCGGCACCGTGAACGGACAGATCCGGCTGACCGAACAGGGCGAAGTGATCGCGTCGAAATACGCGAACCCCGAGATCGGCCGGCGCAACCTCGAGACGCTGGTCGCCGCGACGCTCGAAGCGACGCTGCTGAAGCCGACGCAGAGCGCGCCGCGCAGCTTCCTCGACGCGGCCGCCGAGATCAGCGCCGCGAGCATGGCCGCATACCGCAAGCTCGTCTACGAGACCAAGGGCTTCACCGAGTACTTCTTCAGCGCGACGCCGATCCGCGAGATCGCCGAGCTGAACATCGGCTCGCGCCCGGCCTCGCGCGCGAAGTCCGCCGGCGGTCCGCCGGCGATCGAGGACCTGCGCGCGATTCCATGGGGCTTCAGCTGGGGCCAGTGCCGCGTCGGCCTGCCCGGCTGGTACGGCTTCGGCTCGGCGGTCGAGCAGTATCTCGGCGCCGATGCCGCCGCACGCGCGACCCGTCTCGCGCTGCTGCAGCGGATGCATCGGCAGTGGCCGTTCTTCAAGACACTGCTGTCGAACTACGACATGGTGCTCGCGAAGAGCGATCTCGGTATCGCCGCGCGCTATGTCGATCTGGTCGAGGACAGGAAGCTCGGCAAGCGCATCTTCGACGCGATTCGCGCCGAATGGGAACGCACCGACGGCGCGCTCGCGCTGATCACCGGAGAGACGCAGCGCCTCGCGTCGAACCCGAGCCTGGCGCGCTCGATCGAGCATCGATTTCCCTATCTCGACCCGCTGAACCACCTGCAGGTCGAGCTGATGCGGCGCTATCGGCGCCGGCGCGTCGACGATCCGGCCAACGAGCGCGTGCATCACGGCATCCACATCTCGATCAACGGCCTCGCGGCAGGATTGCGCAATACCGGCTGAGCGCGGTTTCGCAACGCGCGCTCGCGGGCGACGCATGGCGTAGTCTCGCGCCATCGCCATGAAGTCGGATCGCCACCCCGTTGCCCTCGCATTGCCCGGTCTGCTCGCGCTGGCCGTCGCCGGCGGCGCCGCGGCACGCGAGGAGGCGCGGCCGTTCCAGGCCGAGCGAACCGATGCGGTCGAGAGCTGCGTCGACGGTGCGCCGATCCGCTTTCGCGCCGGCGACCGGCGTGTGCTCCTCGATGCGGTCGACGCGGTCGCGGTCGGCGCGGCGCTGGCGCGACGCTACCCGGTGATCGGCCGCGACGGGCTTGCGCCCGACGCGATCCTGCTCTGGCGCAAGCCCGAGGCCGGCTGGCTCTACGTGACCTTGCTCGCGAATCCGGCGCGGCGCACCGAGCTGTGCTTCACCGCGACCTTCGTCGCCGCACGCTTCGAGCTGACGGCGCCGCTGCTCGTCAAGTATTTCGGCGCCGGCGGC
>JBDTXV010000346.1:0-3451 GCA_040006015.1 Caldimonas sp. | reverse complement strand
TCGGGCAATGCGATGCCGCGCTTCGGCGGCATCGCGACGATGATGCGGCTGCCGCTCGCCGCGTCGCCCGAAGGCCTCGATGCCGCGTTCATCGGCGTGCCGCTCGACATCGGCACGTCGAACCGCGCCGGCGCCCGCTTCGGGCCGCGCCAGATCCGCGCCGAGTCGGCACTGATCCGCCCGTACAACATGGCGACCGGCGCGGCGCCGTTCGACACGCTGCAGGTCGCCGACCTCGGCGACGTGCCGATCAACACCTACTCGCTCGAGAAGTCGATCGCGATCATCGAGACGTATTACGAGCGCGTGCTCGCGGCCGGCTGCAAGCCGCTGACGCTCGGCGGCGACCACACGATCGCGCTGCCGATCCTGCGCGCGCTCGCGCGCAGGCACGGCCCGCTCGCGCTGGTCCATGTCGACGCGCATGCCGACGTCAACGACGAGATGTTCGGCGAGCCGATCGCGCACGGCACGCCGTTCCGCCGCGCGGTCGAGGAAGGCCTGCTCGACTGCGGCAAGGTGTACCAGATCGGTCTGCGCGGCACCGGCTATGCGGCCGACGACTTCGACTGGCCGCGCGCGCAGGGCTTCACGGTCGTGCAGGCGCACGAAGTCTGGTACCGCTCGCTCGCGCCGCTGATGGCGCAGGCGCGCGAGCGCATCGGCGCGGACCACCCGACCTACATCACGTTCGACATCGACGGCCTCGATCCGGCGTTCGCGGCCGGGACCGGCACGCCGGAAATCGGCGGCCTGACGGTGCCGCAGGGGCTCGAGATCATCCGCGGCTGCCGTGGCCTGAACGTCGTCGGCGGCGATCTGGTCGAGGTCGCGCCGCCGTACGATCCGTCCGGCAACACGGCGCTGCTCGGCGCGAATCTGCTGTACGAAATGCTCTGCGTGCTGCCCGGCGTGGGACGGCGCTGAACACGCGCGGCCCCGCCCCCGACACGCCGATTCAGGCACGCCAGATGCTGGTGAATCGTGCCGTCGTCACTCCAGGAGACTTCATGAACCGCACCCGATTCACCCAACTGGTTTGCGTGCTCACCGCCGCACTCGCGCTGGCCGCCTGCAAGCCGAGCACGACGACACCGGCGGGCAGCAGTGCGAGCGGCCCGGCATCCGCGGCGAGCCGATAACCGACCGGCCGCTTCGAGCGGCGGCCGGATCGACCTGGCCCTGCTCTTCCATTCACCGAAGCGCTGCGCGGCGGAACCGTGTGCCTGCGCCCGGCGCGGTCGTCGCTAGGGCGTGTCCGGAATATGCTCGAGGTCCGCGAGCCAGACGGTCGCCTCCGAATCGCTAGGCGCGCGCCAGTCGCCGCGCGGCGACAGCGAACCGCCCGAGCCGACCTTCGGCGCGTTCGGCACGCACGAGCGCTTGAACTGGCTCGTCTTGAAGAAGCGGTACAGGAACGTGCCGAGATGCTTCTTGATTTCCGCCAGCGTGTACTGATTGCGCTGCACGTCGGGGCCGTCGGGCCAGACGCCCTGCTCGCGGTCGTGCCACGCGGTGTACGCGAGATACGCGACCTTGGTCGGCGCGAAGCCGTAGCGCAGCACGTAGTAGAGATGAAAGTCCTGCAGCTCGTACGGGCCGACGCTCTGCTCGCTGCTCTGCCCCGGCGCATCGGGCGCGGCGCCCGGAACGAGCTCGGGGCTGATCGGCGTCGCGAGGATCTCGTCGAGCACGTCGTCGTCGCCGGCCTCGACCGACCCGCTCGCGGCGACCCATCGCACCAGGTGCTTGATCAGCGTCTTCGGCACGCTCGCGTTGACGTTGTAATGCGACATGTGGTCGCCGACGCCGTAGGTGCTCCAGCCGAGCGCGAGCTCGCTGAGGTCGCCGGTGCCGACGACGAGTCCGCCGTGATAGTTCGCGAGCCGGAACAGATGGCTCGTCCGCTCGCCGGCCTGGACGTTCTCGAACGCGATGTCGTAGACCGGCTCGCCGCGCGCATACGGATGGCCGATGTCGGCGAGCATCCGTTCGCAGCTCGGCCGGATGTCGATCTCCCCGGCGCTGCATCGCACCGACGCCATCAGGCGCTTCGCCTGCTCGAGCGTGCGCGTGCTGGTCGCGAAGCCCGGCATCGTGTAGGCGAGGATGTTCGTTCGCGGCAGACCGAGCCGGTCCATCGCCTTCGCGCAGACGAGGAGTGCATGGGTCGAATCGAGCCCGCCCGAGACGCCGATCACGAGCTTCGTGATGCCGGTCGCCGCGAGGCGCTGCAGCAGCGCCTGGACCTGGATGTTGTAGACCTCGCTGCAGCGCTCGTCGCGGCGCAGCGTGTCGGCCGGCACGTACGGGAAGCGCTCGAGCGTGCGCCGCAGCGGCAGCGCCGGCTCGGTCGGGATCGGCACGTCGAATGCGATGGTCCGGAACTGTTCGAGCCGCTCCTTGTGCTTGCCGACCGAATGACCGAACGAGTTCTGCCGCATCCGCTCGCGCGAGACCCGTTCGAGATCGACGTCGGCGGTGATGAAGTGCGAGCCGCCGACGAAGCGCTCCGATTGCGCGAGCAGGTCGCCGCTTTCGTAAATCAGAGCCTGACCGTCCCAGCCGAGATCGGTGGTCGACTCGCCGAGCCCGGCCGATGAGTACAGGTAGGCCGCGAGGCAGCGCGACGACTGCAGGCTGACGAGCCGGTGCCGGTAGTCGGATTTGCCGATCGTGATGTTCGATGCCGACAGGTTGACCAGCACCGTCGCGCCGGCCAGCGCCGCATAGCTCGACGGCGGGATCGGCACCCAGACGTCTTCGCAGATCTCGACCGCGATCTTCAGCAGCGGCAAGGTCGTCGCCTCGAACAACAGGTCGGCGCCGAACGGCACGTCGGCGCCGAAGAGGCGCACCGTGTGCGTGAGCGCGGTGTCACCCGAATTGAACTGGCGCGCCTCGTAGAACTCGCCGTAGTTCGGCAGATAGGTCTTCGGCACGATCCCGAGCACGCGCCCGCCGCAGACGACCGCGGCGCAATTGAAGAGCCGGTGGTCGGCGCGCAGCGGCAGACCGACGATCGCGACGACCGGTATCGTCCGCGTCGCCTCGGCCACCGTGCCGAGCGCGGCCTCGCAGCCGTCGAGCAGCGCACGCTGATGGAACAGATCGTCGCAGGTGTAGGCCGACAGCCCGAGCTCCGGCAACGCGACGACGACCGCGCCCTGCGCCGCCGCCTGCCCGAGCATCGCGACCGTCTCGGCCGCATTGAACGCGGGGTCGGCGACGCGGATGCGCGGCACCGCGACCGCCATCCTCGCGAAGCCATGCCGATACGGGTTCAGAAACGCGAGCTCCTTCTTCACGAGGCCTCCTTGTCAATGAATCATCATGGCACGGGTGGGGTCGGCTGACCGCCGCGGTGCCGGGTCCCGCCCCGGCGGGCGGTTTGGCCGGCTGACCGCCGCGGTGCCGGGTCCCGCCCCGGCGGGCGGGTAACTTTCTTCTG
>JBDTXV010000345.1:0-3457 GCA_040006015.1 Caldimonas sp. | reverse complement strand
CGTTGTGCCACGGCGTCAGGCGCAGCTCGTGCGCGTTCTCGCACCAGGTGTAGGCGCTGCCGGCTTCGGAGACGACGAAGCCGAAGCGCGGATTCGCGATCACGTTGACCCACGGCGCCGGCGGACGCGCGCCGGCCGCCGGCGCGATCACGTATTCGCGCCCGTCGGCCGAGAAGCCGCCGAGGCCGTTGTAGAGGCCGAGCTCGAGCGCCTGCGGCCGTGACGTCGGCACCGCGACCGCGGCGGCTGCCGAGGTCGCGACCGGCGCGCGCGTCGGCGCGAACGGCGCGGCGCGGCGCTCGCGCAGCGGCTTGCGGTTGACCTGCTCGGCGAGGCTGCCGCGGCTGTCGCTGAAGACCGCGCGCGCGACCGACTGCAGCAGGATCCGGTCTTCGTGCGCGATCTGCTCGACGTGGCGCACGAAGATGCCGCCGGGCCGGTCGATCACGTGCGCTTCGACGCCGCCGGCAATCAGCCCCATGATCTGTTCCTGCAGGCGCTGCCTGTAGATGTCGCGCTCCTCGTTCCAGATCACGAGGTCGACCGCAAGACCCTTCAGGCGCCACCACGCATGCGCCTGCACGAGCTGGCGCACCATCTCGATGTTCTCGGCGCTGCCGATCTGCGCGAGCACGATCGGCAGGTCGCCGGAGATGGCATAGCCCCACAGCCCCGACTGGCCGCGCCGATTGCGGACCAGCACGCTCGCGTCGGCGCGCAGCGCCGCCTGCGTGTACATCACCGCGCCGGCGAGGCGGCCGTACAGCTGCGCGTCGGTCTCGGTCGCGTTGAGCTGGCGCAGCACGACCTGCGCATGGGTCCAGGCGAGCTCGAACACGCGATCGGCGAGACGCCGGTCCTGGTACTTTTCGGCCAGCGCCATGCAGGCCGCGCGGTTCTCGCCGATGCCGTAGACGATGTCGACTGTCGCGGCCTGATCGGGCCCGAGGGTGATCACGCAGCGGCTCGCGGCGACAGGGTCGAGCACCGAGCCGGCGCTGTTGGAGAGCGGGCCGCTGCGGCCGAGCGCGCGCGGCGCCTCGACCGTGTGGCCGCGACCGATGAAGCGCGCACGATCGGTCTCGTGCGTGATCACGCCGAACTTCGGCTCGCCGGCGCCGGGGACGCCGATCGCGTGCACCGCCATCAGCTGGAACATCCACGGCGTCGCCTCGTCGGGCGAGCGCGGCCGGCGCGTGCACAGCACCGTCGCCGGACGTTCGACGATCTCGGTCTGCACGAAGAGCTTGCTGAAGGCCGGATGCAGCGCATCGGCGATCGCGCTCGCGAGCACGACCTCGGTGTAGGTCGTGACCTCGATCGTGCGCCGCGCGCGGCTGTTGTTCGTGATGCGCAGGCGGCGCAGCTCGATGTCGTCCTCGGGCGAGACGACGACTTCGGTGTGGGTGTCGATGCCGCTGTCGCGGCGCCGGAACTCGGCCCGGCCTTCGGAGAAGATCGCCTCGTGGTTCTCTCCGCTCGTGCGCGTCGGCTGGTGCGCGGTCGACCAGAACTCGCCGCTGACGAGGTCGCGCAGATAGCAGAAGCTGCCCCACGAGTCACGCGTCGCGTCTTCCTGCCAGCGCGAGACCGCGAGGTCGCGCCAGCGGCTGTAGCCGCCGCCGGCCTGCGTGATCATCACGTGGTAGCGGCCGTTCGACAGCAGCTGCACTTCCGGCGTCGTCGTGTCCGGATCGGTGATCACGCGGATCGGCGTCTTGTTCGCGTCGACCGCGCTGCGCCGGCCGGCGCGCTCGTCGAGGTCGGGCTGCAGCACCGTGACCCGCGGCACACGTTCCTGCAGCAGCAGCAAGGTCGCCTGCAGACGCGGGTCGGCCTCGAAGTGGCGTTGCATCGGCCGCTCGAGCAGCAGGTGCGCGAGCGCGAGCAGGCCCATGCCCTGGTGGTGCGCCATGAACGAGCGCACGATGGCGCTCGACTGGCCGCGCGGCAGGCGCGACGCGGTGTAGTCGATCGCCTCGTACATCCCGTAGCGGCCGGACGCGCCTTCGGCGGTCAGTCGTTGCAGGTTCTCGCACGCCGCTTCCGGCGCGACCATCAACGCCATCATCGACGCGTACGGCGCGATGACGAGGTCCTCGGCGAGGCCGCGTTTCAGCCCGAGGCCGGGCACGCCGAACGCGCGGTACTGGTAGTTCAGCGCGGTGTCGGTCGCGTTGAAGCCGGATTCCGAAATGCCCCATGGCACGCCGCGCTGCGCGCCGTACTGGATCTGGCGCTGCACCGCGGCGTGGCAGGTCCGGTCGAGCAGCGTGTTCTCGTAGCTCGGCATCAGCAGCATCGGCATCAGGTACTCGAACATCGAGCCGCTCCACGAGAGCAGCGCCGGTTCGCCGGCGGCCGACGTCAGCACGCGGCTCAGCGCGAACCAGCTTTCCTGCGCGAGCTGGCCCTGCGCGATCGCGACGAAGACGCCGAAGCGCGCCTCCGACGCGAGCAGGTCGTAGTAGCCCGAGTCGACGCGGCGCTCGTCGACGTTGTAGCCGATCGTCATCAGGTGGCGCGAGTCGTCGTAGAGGAAGCTCTGCTCCATCTTCGACATTGCGCCGGCGCGCGCGGCGAGCTCGTCGATCGCGAGCAGGCGGCGATGCGCGGTGTCGGTCGCGCCGAGCACGCCGGATTCGCGGGTCGCGAGCTGGCGCAGGCTCGGCATCCCCGCCGGCCAGGCGTCGTCCTGCGCGGCGCTCGGCACGAGCGAGCGCAGCTCGTCGGCGCCGGCGCGGCAATGTGCGACCAGCAGCTGCGCCCATTCGAGCCCTTCGTCCTCGGCCGCGGCATCGCTGCCTTCGGGCGCGGCCTCGACCGCGGCCTCGACCAGCACTGCGAGGACCGCGGCCGCCGCGATCTCGAATGCGCCGAGCATCGCGCGCCAGTGGCGCTGCGAGCGGGGCGAATCCTCGCGATAGCGATCCAGCAGCTCGTCGAAATGCGCGCTCGCCATCGGTAACGCATCGTGCTCGGCGGAAAGGCGTTCGCCGAGCACCTCCTTCAGCACGCCGAACGTGTCGTGCACGCCGTCGACCCAGTTGCGCGACAGCACCGGCTCGTCGGCGAGCGCGAGCAGCCCGGCGCGCAAGGTCAGCAGCTGGCCGGCGAGGTTGCCGCTGTCGACGGTCGAGATGTAGTGCGGACGCAGCGGCTGCAACGACTGCGTGTCGTACCAGTTGAAGAAGTGGCCGCGATGGCGCTCGAGGCTTTCCATCGTCGTCAGCGCCGCGCCGATGCGCGTCAGCAGCTGGCTCGTCGTCAGATAGCCGAACTCGCGTGCGCTCAGGCCGGCGAGCAGCGCGAAGCCCATGTTGGTCGGCGACGTGCGATGAGCGACGCGCGCGACCGGATGCTCCTGCACGTTGTCGGGCGGCAGATGGTTGTCGGCCGCGCCGACGTGGGCATCGAAGAAGGCCCAGGTGCGGCGCGCGAGGCGGCGCAGGAAGAT
>JBDTXV010000344.1:0-3469 GCA_040006015.1 Caldimonas sp. | reverse complement strand
GCCGGCTCGCGTTGCCGGCCTACGAGCAGGTGCTGAAGGCCGCGCACGGCTTCAATCTGCTCGACGCGCGCGGCTCGATCAGCGTGACCGAGCGTGCCGCCTACATCGCGCGGATCCGCAACCTCTCGCGCAGCGTCGCGCAGAGCTATCTGCAGAGCCGCGAGCGGCTCGGCTATCCGATGGCCGATGCGCGCGTCGCGGCCACGCTGCTCGATCGCGAGCGGATCGCGGAAGTCGCCGACCCGGACCGCAGAAGCGCGCTCGAGCGGGCGCTGCCGATGGCGGCGCCCGATGCGCCGCGAGCGAAGGCGCACGAGGTCGCGTCGTGACGACCCTGCTCGTCGAGCTGTTCGTCGAGGAGCTGCCGCCGAAGGCGTTGCGGCGGCTCGGTGACTCCTTTGCCGAGCTGCTCGGCGCCGGCCTGCGCGCGCAAGGTCTGCTCGGCGTCGCCGCGGCGACGACCGCGTTCGCGTCGCCGCGTCGCCTCGGCGCACGGATCGACGATGTCCGCGAGCGCGCCGACGACCAGACCGTGGTGCAGAAGCTGATGCCGGTCGCGGTCGGCCTCGGCGCCGATGGTTGCGCGACGCCGGCGCTCGCGAAAAAGCTCGCCGCGCTCGGTCTCGACGCGTCAGTGCTGCCGCGGCTCGAGCGCCGGATCGACGGCAAGGCCGAGGCGCTCTTTCATTCGAGCCGGGTTCGGGGCGCGACGCTCGCCGAGGGTCTGCAGAAAGCGCTCGACCAGGCGATCGCCGGCCTGCCGATCCCGAAGGTGATGCGCTACCAGCTCGCCGACGGCTGGACCAGCGTCGATTTCGTCCGGCCGGCGCACGGCCTCGTCGCGCTGCACGGCGCCGCGGTCGTGCCGGTCCGAGCGCTCGGCCTCGATGCCGGACGCGAAACCCACGGCCATCGCTTCGAGGCCCGCGTCGACCCGATCGTGCTGCGCGACGCCGGCTCGTACGAGCGCCAGCTCGAAGACGAAGGCGCGGTGATCGCGAGCTTCGCGGTGCGTCGGGCCGAAGTCGAGGCGCAGCTGCAGCGCGCCGCAGCGCGCGAGCATCTCGAGCCGGTCGACGACGATGCGTTGCTCGACGAAGTGACCGCTCTGGTCGAGCGCCCGAACGTGCTGCTCTGCCGCTTCGAAGCCGAGTTCCTCGAGGTGCCGCAGGAATGCCTGATCCTGACGATGAAGGCGAACCAGAAATACTTTCCGCTGCTCGATGCGGCCGGCAAGCTGACCAATCGCTTCCTCGTCGTCAGCAACATCCGTCCCGAGGATCCGGGCCGCGTGATCGAAGGCAACGAGCGCGTCGTGCGCCCGCGCCTCGCCGATGCGAAGTTCTTTTTCGACCAGGATCGCCGCCACACGCTCGCCTCGCGCGTCGGCGGGCTCGACAAGGTCGTCTATCACGGCAAGCTCGGCACGCAGGGCGCGCGCGTCGCGCGCATCCGCGCGCTCGCGCGCTGGGTCGCCGAGCGGATCGGCGCGACCGTCGCCGACGCCGATCGGGCCGCCGAGCTCGCGAAGGCCGATCTGCTGACCGAGATGGTCGGCGAGTTCCCGGAACTGCAGGGCGTGATGGGCGGCTATTACGCGGCTCACGACGGCGAGCCGGCGGATGTGGCCGCCGCAATCGCGGCGCAGTACGTCAATCGGCGCAGCGACGAATACGAGGCCGCGAACCTTGTCGGAGCAGCGCTGTTGCTCGCCGACCGCGTCGAGACGCTGGTCGGCATCTGGGGCATCGGCGGCAAGCCGACCGGCGAGAAGGATCCGTACGCGCTGCGTCGGCACGCATTGACCGTGATCCACACGTTCGCGCTGCTGACGGCCTTCGATGGAACGGCTGCGAGCCGCCTCGCGCTGCGTGAGCTGCTGCAGTTCGCGCAGTCGACCTTCGGCGCGATCGCGCTGCAGCCCGGCACGCTCGAGCAGATCGAGGACTTCATCTACGAGCGCTATGCGAACCAGCTCGGCGCGCAGTTCGATGCGCGCGCGGTCGACGCGGTGCTCGGCCAGCGCCCGCCACTGCAGCAGGTCGTCAGGCGGCTCGAAGCGGTGCGCGCGTTTCAGCGCCTCGACGAATCGGCCGCGCTCGCCGCCGCGAACAAGCGCGTCGGCAACATCCTGAAGAAGAGCGACGGCGCCGCGCAGACCACGGTCGACCCCGCGCTGCTGAAAGACCCCGACGAGATCGCGCTGCACGGCGCGCTGACCGCGGTGACGCCGCTCGCGCAGGCGCGCTTCGAGAGCGGCGACTATGCCGCGTCGCTGCAGGCGCTGGCGGCGCTGAAGGGTCCGGTCGATGCGTTCTTCGACCGCGTGATGGTCAATGCCGAAGACCCGGCGCTGCGCGCGAACCGCCTCGCGCTGCTCGCCGGCCTGCATACGGCGATGAACCGTGTCGCCGATCTGTCGAAGCTCGCGACCTGAGATGGACACGCTGCCGCTCCGGACTCCGTGCCGCGCGCGACGTCGCGCGCCGCGCCGCGCCGGGCCGACGCGAGCGGAGTCGAGATGACGCAGCCCAAGCTGATCATCCTCGACCGCGACGGCACGATCAACGAGGATCGCGACGACTACGTCAAGTCGCCCGACGAATGGGTGCCGCTCCCGGGCGCGCTCGAAGCGATCGCGCGTCTGAATCATGCCGGCTGGCACACCGTCGTCGCGACGAACCAGTCCGGCCTCGGCCGCGGTCTGTTCGACACCGCGACGATGAACGCGATCCACGTCAAGATGAATCACGAGCTCGCGAAGGTCGGCGGGCGCATCGATGCGGTGTTCTTCTGTCCGCACGGGCCGAGCGAAGGCTGCCTGTGCCGCAAGCCCTTGCCGGGCCTGTTCGAGCTGATAGGCGAGCGCTACGGTGTCGAGCTTGCCGACGTGCCCTTGGTCGGCGATTCGCTGCGCGACCTGCAGGCCGGCGCCGTCGTCGGCTGCCCGCCGCACCTGGTGCGCACCGGCAAGGGCGCGGCGCTCGACGAGGCCCAGCTCGCGCGCATCGTCGAGCAGGTGCCGGGCACGCAGGTCCACGCCGACCTCGCGGCGTTCGCCGAGTACCTGATCGAGGGCCAGCGCCAGGAGCGCGGCGCCTCCGGCAAGATCGATTCCGGATTCGGGCGGCTCGACTGATGCGCGCGCTCCACGGCCTGCGCTCGGCGCTGTTCGTGCTGTTCATGGCGCTGACGGTCGTGCCGTGGGCGACCGCGGTGCTGGTGATCTCGATCTTCGCGCGCGGCAACACCGTCTACTGGACTTGCGTCGGCTGGCTGCGCCTCGCGATCTGGGGCGCGAAGGCGATCTGCGGCGTGCACGCGCGGCTGCACGGCTTCGACGATCTGCCCGATACGCCGGTCGTGATGCTGCCGAAGCACCAGTCGACCTGGGAGACGCTCGCGTTCCCCGGTCTGATGCCGCATCCGCTGTGCTACGTGTTCAAGCGCGAGCTGCTCTACATCCCGT
>JBDTXV010000343.1:0-3471 GCA_040006015.1 Caldimonas sp. | reverse complement strand
GTGAACGGCGTCGTGATCACTTCGTCGCCGGGCCCGACGCCGAGCGCCATCAGGCCGAGCAGCAGCGCCTCGGTCCCGCTCGCGACCGTGATGCAGTGGCGCGCACCGGTGTACGCGGCGAGCCGGCCTTCGAGCTCGCCGACCTCGGGACCCATGATGTACTGGCCGTGATCGAGCACGCGCCGGATGCGCGCATCAATCTCGACCTTCAGCGCCGCGTACTGGCTCTTCAAATCGATGAACGGCAGCGCGTCGTTCATCGTTCTGTCGGCGCGGCTGCGGGCCGGCACACGCCGTCGCGGAGCAGATAGCGCTCGCCGGTCGCCGGGCAGACCGCGTCGGCGTCGCTGCCGTCGAGCGGCAGATCGAGGCGTTCGCCATGCCGGCTGATCCAGCCGATCCGGCGCGCCGGCACGCCGACGACGAGCGCGTAGTCGGCGACGTCGCGCTGCACGACCGCGCCGGCGCCGACGAATGCATATGCGCCGATCGTCGTGCCGCAGACCACGGTGCAATTCGCGCCGAGCGTCGCGCCGCGGCGCACCAGGGTCGGCCGGTACTCGGCCTTGCGCGAGACCTCGGCGCGCGGGTTGTAGACGTTCGTGAAGACCACGCTCGGCCCACAGAACACGTCGTCCTCGAGCGTGACTCCTTCGTAGACGGAGACGTTGTTCTGGATCCTGACGCGGTCGCCGATCACGGCCTGCGCGCCGACATAGACGCCCTGACCGAGCGAGCAGCTCGCGCCGATCCGTGCGCCACCGCAGACGTGGCTGAAATGCCAGACGCTGGTGCCGGCGCCGATCAGCGCGCCGTCGTCGACGATCGCCGAGGCGTGGATCACAGCGGCTCCAGCGGCAGCTCGACGCGGACGCCGTCGCGCGCCGATCGGTATGCCGCGACCAGGACTTCTAGCGAGCGCAGCCCTTCGGCGCCGTCGACATGCGCGTCGGCCTCGCCGCGCAAGGTCGCGATGACGTTGTCGTAGTAGAGCGCGTGGCCGGGGCCGTAGACGCTCTCGGTCGCGTAGCCCGCGTTCTCGACCTCGGCATCGTCGGGATGCGGCGCATCGAATTCCCAATGCTCGATCCGGTTCAGCGCGGTGCCGCCGATGCGCACGCTGCCGCGCTCGCCGAGGATCGTGATGCTGCCTTCGAGATTCTTCGGATACGTCAGCATCGTCACGTTGACCGACGCGAGGCCGCCCGCGCGCAGGCGCACGCTCAGTACCGCGGTGTCTTCGGCCTCGATCGCGCGCGCCAGGGTCGCGGTGTACGCATGCACGCTCGCGACCGGCCCGACCAGCCAGTCGAGCAGGTCGACATAGTGGCTCGCCTGGTTCATCAGCGCACCGCCGTCGAGGTCCCAGCGGCCGCGCCAGCGGGCCGCGTCGTAATAGCTTTGCGGCCGGGTCCAGAACACGTTGACGGTCGCCAGGAAGATGCGGCCGAAGCGGCCGGCGTCGAGCGCGCGCCGGACCAGCTGCACGGTGCCGTTGAGCCGGTTCTGCTTGACGACGAAGAGCTCGACGCCGGCGTCGCGGCAAGCCTGCACCATCGCGACGCCGTCTTCGTTGCGCGTCGCCATCGGCTTCTCGGTGACGACGTGGCGGCCGGCGCGCGCGCAGGCGATCGCCTGCGGCGCATGCAGGCCGCTCGGCGTCGCGAGCACGACCGCATCGGTGTCGCTCGCGGCGAGCAGCGCGTCGAGCGATGCGTATCCGGCCGCGCCGCTCGTCGCGGTCGCCGCGGCAAGGGCGTCGGCCGACGTGTCGCAGACCGCGACCAGCTCGGCGCGCGCCGAATGCCGCGCCAACGCGGCGATATGGTTCTTCGAGATCCGCCCGCAGCCGACCAGCGCGAAGCGGATCCGGCGCGCGCGCAGCGCCTCGGCCGACGCCGGCGCAGCGACGCGCGCGCTCAGGGCCCCGGCCGAGGTCGGCGCATCGATGCGCGCGTTCACAGCCGGAACACCGTGAAGCCGGCCGCGGCGGCCGCGGCGCGGTCGTACAGCGACTTGACGTCGGCGAGCACCGGCCGTGCGCCGCGCACCAGCGCGCGCAGATCCGTCGCGCGCAGCGCGCGGTATTCACGATGCGCGACCGCGACGACCAGCGTGTCGACCGGCGCTTCGGCGTCGATCCGGCCGAGCGCGATGCCGTACGTGTCGGCGACCTCGGCAGCGTCGGCATGCGGATCGGCGACGACGACTTCGGCGCCGTGGTCCTGCAGCTCGCGGATCAGGTCAACGACCTTCGAGTTGCGGATGTCGGGGCAGTTCTCCTTGAACGTCACGCCGAGCACGCCGACCCGGCAGCGCGCGACGTCGAGTCCGTTCTTCAGCATCAGCTTGACGGTGTTGCGCGCAATGTAGCGGCCCATGTTGTCGTTGATGCGGCGCCCGGCGAGGATCACCTGCGGGATGTAGCCGAGGCTCTCGGCCTTGTAGGTCAGGTAGTACGGATCGACGCCGATGCAGTGGCCGCCGACAAGGCCGGGCCGGAACGGCAGGAAGTTCCACTTCGACGCGGCCGCGGCGAGAACCTCGGCGGTGTCGATCCCCATGCGGTGGAACACGACCGCGAGCTCGTTCATCAATGCGATGTTCAGGTCGCGCTGGGTGTTCTCGATCACCTTCGCGGCCTCGGCGACGCGAATCGATGCGGCGCGATGCACGCCGGCGGTGACGACGCTCGCATAGACCTCGGCGACGATCTCCAGCGTCGGCGCATCGTGCGCCGCGACGATCTTGCGGATCGTCTCGAACGTGTGCTCGCGGTCGCCGGGGTTGATGCGCTCGGGGCTGTAGCCGCAATGGAAATCGACGCCGTGGACCAGGCCCGACGCCTGCTCGAGCACCGGCACGCAGTCCTCTTCGGTCGCGCCCGGATAGACGGTCGACTCGTAGACGACGATCGCACCGCGCTTCAGCGCCTTGCCGACGCTGCGCGATGCGGCGAGCAGCGGACCGAGGTCGGGCTGCTTCGCGCCATCGACCGGCGTCGGCACCGCGACGATGAAGAAGTCGCGCCCGCGCAGCGCCGCGGGATCGGCGCTGTAGCTGACGTCGGCCGCGGCGAGCCGGTCGGCGGCGACCTCGCCGGTGCGGTCGCGGCCGGCGGCGAGCTCGGCGATGCGGGTCGCGTCGATGTCGAAACCGAGCACGGAGTGACGCTGGCCGAACGCGACGGCGACCGGCAGGCCGACGTATCCAAGACCGATCACGGCGATGCTGCGTTTCATGCGGGGTAGTTCGGGAGCGGCGCCGCGCGACGGCCGGAAGGTCGCGATCAGGGCGTGCGGCGCTGCGAGTTTAGCGGCGCGGCCCCGCTGCAAAGGGCGCGCGGCGGGCCTCCGCCTAAAATTCGGCGCCACTCCCGCCGCAGCTGCATCCTCCCATGTCCGATCCCACCCCGACGCCGCGCGCTGCGGACGAGAACCAGCTGATCGGCGAACGCCGCGAAAAGCTCGC
>JBDTXV010000342.1:0-3478 GCA_040006015.1 Caldimonas sp. | reverse complement strand
GCGGCACGCTGTTCCTCGACGAGATCGGCGACATGCCGTTCGATCTGCAGACGCGGTTGTTGCGGGTCCTATCGGACGGCCAGTTCTACCGCGTCGGCGGCCACAACCCGATGAAGAGCAGCGTGCGCGTGATTGCCGCGACGCATCAGAACCTCGAGGAGCGGGTCAAGGCCGGCTCGTTCCGCGAAGACCTGTTCCATCGCCTCAACGTGATCCGCCTGCGGCTTCCGGCGCTGCGCGAACGGCTCGAGGACGTGCCGCCGCTGACCCGCTTCTTCCTGCAGAAGAGCGCGCGCGAGCTCGGCGTCGAAGGCAAGCGCATCACCGATGCCGCCCTCGCGCAGTTGATGCACTTCGACTTTCCCGGCAACGTGCGCCAGCTCGAGAACATCTGCCACTGGCTGACCGTGATGGCGCCGGGGCAGGTGATCGATGCGAAGGATCTGCCGCCCGAGCTGCAGTTGCAGCGGCCGGCGCGCCGCTACAACGACGACGAGTCGAACGCCGGTCCCGTCGTCGCCGCGGCTGCGGCGCCGCCGATCGCGCCGGCTCCCGCCGTCGACGGCGCGGCGCAGCCGGCGACGATGTCGACGCCGCCGGCGCCGACGCCGTGGCTCAGCGGCCTCGAGCACGACGCGCGCGCGCTGCTCGAAGCCGGCGAGCCGATGGTCTGGGAAACGATGACGCGCAAGTTCGAAGCGCAGCTGATCCACACCGCGCTCGAGATCACGCGCGGGCGCCGCATCGAGGCGGCGCAGAAGCTCGGCATCGGCCGCAACACGATCACGCGCAAGATCCAGGAGCTCGGGCTCGAGGATTGAGCGCGCGATTGCGCGCGTCGATTGACGCCGCGATCTGCATGTGTCGATCGACCGAGATACTCCTGCGTCGACGGAGCGCGATTCCGCGCCTGTCGAAGACCGGGTCCACCGCGCGCGGCGCCGCCCGGATCAGGCGTGACGCAGGCCGGTCGCTTCGATGCCGGCGATGCAGATCGCCTCGTCCTCGTCGCCGGTGCCGCCGCTCGCACCGACCGCGCCGAGCACCGCTCCTGAAGAGTCGGTCACCAGCACCGCGCCGGTCTGCGGCAGGAACTTGCCGTGCGCGGTCGCGGCCAGCGCGACGAAGAAGTTCGGATTGCCTTTCGCGCGCTCGGCGAGCACGCGGCTCGCCGCGCCCATGCCGACCGCGGCAAAGGCCTTGCCGGTCGCGACGTCGACGCGAAACATGCTGGCGCCGTCGGCGCGCTGCGCCGCCTTCAGCTGGCCGGCTTCGTCGAGCACGACCACGGCCATCGGCAGGTAGCCGAGCTCGGCGCCGCGCGCCAGGGCCGCGGCGATGATCTGGTTGGCCTGCGCGAGCGTCAGCCGGGCGGATGGAGTCGTCATCGGGAGTCTTTCCGTGGGATGTCTTTCGGATCGGGGCAGTCTAGCGGCGGCGCACGTATCGGTCAGCCGCGACGCTCGCGGCAACAGCGCCTTTCGCTGCGCTTAGACTCTTCGACGGCCCGGTTGCGGCGTTCGCAATCGCCCGCGCCGCGGTTGCAATGACTGCGATGTCCTCGGTCTATTCCGGAGAGTGCGATGTCCGCCACCACGCCCCTGATCACAGGCCTGCAGGTGATCCCCGTCGCCGGCCGCGACAGCATGCTGCTGAACCTGAGCGGCGCGCACGGTCCGTTCTTCACGCGCAATCTGCTGATCCTGACCGACAGCGCCGGGCGCAGCGGCATCGGCGAAGTGCCGGGCGGCGAGAAGATCCGCAAGACGCTCGAAGAGGCGCGCGACTTGGTCGTCGGCCAGCCGATCGGTTCGCAGCTGCGCGTCTTGCAGCAGCTGCAGCGCCAGTTCGCCGATCGCGACAGCGGCGGCCGCGGCCTGCAGACCTTCGATCTGCGCACGACGATCCATGCGGTCACCGCGGTCGAATCGGCGCTGCTTGACCTGCTCGGCCAGCACCTCGAGGTGCCGGTCGCCGCGCTGCTCGGCGAAGGCCAGCAGCGCGATGCGGTCGAGATGCTCGGCTATCTGTTCTTCGTCGGCGACCGGGCGAAGACCGATCTGCCGTACGCCGGCGATCGGGAAGCCGAAGACGACTGGCTCCGCCTGCGCCACGAACCGGCGCTGACGCCCGATGCGGTCGTGCGCCTGGCCGAAGCCGCGCGCGAACGTTACGGCTTCGACGATTTCAAGCTGAAGGGCGGCGCGCTGCGCGCCGAGGTCGAGATCGATGCGGTGCGGGCCTTGCACGAGCGCTTCCCGCAGGCCCGCGTGACGCTCGATCCCAACGGCGGCTGGCTGCTGAAGGACGCGATCCGCCTGATGCGCGATCTGCGCGGCGTCGTCGCATATGCCGAAGATCCGTGTGGAGCCGAAGAGGGCTTTTCGGGACGCGAGGTGATGGCCGAATTCCGCCGCGCAACCGGCCTGCCGACCGCAACCAACATGATCGCGACCGACTGGCGCCAGCTCGCCCACGCGCTCGCGCTGCAGTCGGTCGACATCCCGCTCGCCGATCCGCACTTCTGGACGATGGCCGGCTCGGTGCGCGTCGCGCAGACCTGTCGCGACTGGGGACTGACCTGGGGCTCGCATTCGAACAACCACTTCGACGTTTCGCTCGCGATGTTCACGCACGTCGGCGCCGCGGCGCCGGGCCGCGTCACCGCAATCGACACGCACTGGATCTGGCAGGACGGCCAGCGCCTGACGAAGGAGCCGTTGCGCATCGAGGGCGGTCACGTGCAGGTGCCGAAAAAGCCCGGCCTCGGCGTCGAGCTCGACATGGCGGAGGTCGAGAAGGCGCATCGGCTCTACCGCGAGCACGGCCTCGGCGCGCGCGACGACGCCGCGGCGATGCAGTACCTGATCCCGGGCTGGAAGTTCGATCCGAAGCGGCCGGCGCTGGATCGCTGAACGCGGTCACCGTGTCGCCGCGACCGACGGCAGTTCGGCCAAACGGTGCGAACATCCGGGTCGAGCGATACCCACATCAACACAGGAGAGCCCGATGAGAGAAAACCGCTTGCGCGCGCTGTGGAAATCCGGCGCCACCGCCCTCAACGGCTGGCTCGCGATCCCGAACGGGTTCGCGACCGAGACGATGGCGCATCAGGGCTGGGACTCGCTGACGATCGACATGCAGCACGGCGTCGTCGACTACCAGGCGATGGTCGGGATGCTGCAGGCGATCTCGACGACGCCGACGGTGCCGGTCGTGCGCGTGCCGTGGCTCGAGCCCGGCATCCTGATGAAGGCGCTCGACGCCGGCGCCTATGCGGTGATCTGTCCGATGGTCAACACCCGCGAGGACGCGCAGAAGCTCGTCGCGTGGACTCACTATGCGCCGCGCGGCACGCGCAGCTTCGGGCCGGTGCGCGCGCTGCTCTACGGCGGTGCCGACTATCCGCAGCACGCCGACCAGACGATCGTCACGTTCGCGATGATCGAGACCGCGAAGGCGCTCGACAACCTCGACG
>JBDTXV010000341.1:0-3484 GCA_040006015.1 Caldimonas sp. | reverse complement strand
GAGACCGATGAGGCGCGACAGCGCGATGCGCAAGGTCGGGTTCGTCCCGAGGCCGCACTGGAGGCGCCGTCCGGCCCCGCGACTCCAGTCGGGAGTGCAGCGAGCGCACCTTCGCCGGCAACGGCCAAGCCGCCGCACGTCGCGAAGCCCGCTGCGCGCATTCAGCCGCAAAGCGCTCGACGCAGCGCCGGCGATGTCGAGCGCAGTCGCGCCACGTTCGATGCGGTGCAGCGCGAAGCGGCCGCGCATCGCGCCGAGGTCGAAGAACGCAATGCCCGGCGCGCAGCCAAACGGAAGCAGGCGGTACCGCTGCCGGTTCCGGCGAGCGCCGCCGCGCGCTGAGAAGGCGGGCCCGAGTCGGCCCAGCGTGCGAGCGCAGGCTCGCGTCAGCCGAGCGGCTCGACGCGGACCAAGGTCAGCGACAGGTTGTCGCCGGTGCCGCGCGCGCGCTGCCGTGCCTTGCCGACCAGCATCTCGCCGGCCTCACGCGGCGGCAACGCATGGACGATCGCGCCGATCTCGCGCGGCGTGAAGTAGTGCCAAAGGCCGTCGCTGCACGACAGGATGCTGTCGCCGATCTCGAGTCGGTCGATGTGCTGCTGCGAAAGCGGCGGGTCCTGGTGGGTTCCGAGGCAGCCGGTCAGCAGGTTGGCCTGCGGATGGCTGTTCGCTTCCTCTTCGGTGATCTGGTTTTCGTCGACAAGCCGCTGCACGTAGGAATGGTCGATGCTGCGGCTGACCAGCTCCGGGCCGCGGAAGTGATAGATGCGCGAGTCGCCGGCATGGACGTAGTTGCATTCCCGGTTCGGGCTGATCAAGAAAGCCGCGACCGTGCTGTGCGGCTCTTCCTCCGACGTGATCGCGGTCAGCTTGATCATCAGGTGCGCTTCGAAGACCAGCTGTTTCAGCGCTTCCGATGCGTCGTCACGACTCGGCGAATAGCGCTCGAACAGCTGCTGCGCGGTCAGCAACACCTGGTCGGCGGCCTTGCGACCGCCGCTCTTGCCGCCCATCCCGTCGGCCAGCACCCCCATCACGCAGCCGGGGACGCGGCTGTGCGCGAACATGCCGGCCTGGTCCTGCTGATACGCTCGATCGCCGCGGTGTAGGCCGGTCGTCGCCGACAGGCGGTAACCCAACGTCGAGGTACTCATGGCCGAAAACTATAATCGCTTTGATACGGATGGACCGGGCAAATACCGCGACATAGTCGCGTGCCGATGGACAACGATCTCCATTCCCTGCCGCGCCGCCTGATCGAGCTGCGGATCGAGCATGCGGATCTCGACAGCCTGATCGATCGCGCCGCAATCGAGAAGCCCGGGGACGAACTAGTCGTGCGCCGGCTGAAGAAGCGCCGCCTTCTGTTGCGCGACCAGATGGCTCGCATCGAAGCCGAACTCGATCCGCCGCAGCCTGCATGACGCCGCCGGGGCCGCCTTTGGGCGAGCGACTTCGGGAGCGGCACGATCGACGGGATGTCGCGCTCCGCGATGACGCGGCGGACGAGTCGGAACCTCTCGATCACGGTGCATCGGCGACGCCGTTGCGCCTCGCGGTCGCGTCCGCATTCGGCGCCGATGGCGCGCTGGCCCGGTCCGATCCGCACTACGTCGAGCGCGACGTCCAGTTCCGGATGGCAGCGGCGGTCGCCGACGCGATCGAACAGCGCAGCGCGCTCGTCGTCGAAGCTGGCACCGGCGTCGGCAAGACCTATGCGTACCTGGTGCCGATGCTGCTCAGCGGCGCGCGGGCGCTCGTCAGCACCGCAACGAAGAACCTGCAGGACCAGTTGTTCCTGCGCGATCTGCCGCGCCTGCGCGCTGCATTGAAGGTCCCGGTTTCGATCGCGTTGCTGAAGGGCCGGTCGAGCTATCTCTGCCTGCATCGGATGAAGCAGGCCCGGCAGTCGGACTCGCTGCCGGATCGGTGGGCCGCGCGCACGCTCGCCAAGGTCGAGGCGTGGTCGCGCTCGACTTCGAGTGGAGACCTCGCCGAGCTCGAGGGGCTCGACGAGCGCAGCAGCGTGATTCCGCTCGTGACGTCGTCGCGCGAAAACTGTCTCGGCAGCGAATGCCCCGACTTCAGGGCGTGCCACGTCGTGCGAGCGCGGCGCGAGGCGATGGCCGCCGACGTCGTCGTCGTCAATCACCATCTTTTCTTCGCCGACATGACCTTGCGCGATACCGGCGTCGCCGAGTTGCTCCCGAGCGTCGATGTCGCGTTGTTCGACGAAGCTCATCAGCTGAGCGAGGCCGGAGTCCAGTTCCTCGGCACGACGCTCGGCACGTCGCAGGTGATCGATTTCGCGCGCGATCTGCTTGCCGCCGGACTGCAGCAGGCGCGCGGCCTCGCACCGTGGCAGGACCTCGCGGCGGCATGCGAGCGGTCGGCCCGCGATCTGCGCATCGCCGCTGTCGGACCATTGCGCGATCTGCGCGGCGTGCTGAAGCTGCGCTGGAACGAGCGCGCCGCGCGCGACGATTTTCTCGATGCGCTCGCCGCGATCGCGGCGGCCGGCGATCGTGCATTCGAAGCGCTGGAGGCAGTCGAAGCGATCTCGCCCGACTTCTCGAAGCTCGGCGTTCGCGCGCGCCACCTGTCGCGGCTGGCGCTCCGGTTCCAGAAGGCCGCCGTGCCGGGCCAGGTGCGCTGGATCGACGTCTCGCCACAGCAGGCCCGCCTGGTCGAGTCGCCGCTCGACATCCGCGACGCGCTGCGCGAGCAGATGGAGGCGGCGCCGAAGGCCTGGGTGTTCACATCGGCGACGCTCGGCGACGATGCGAAGCTTTCATGGTTCACCGAGTCGGCCGGGCTCGAAGACGCGCGGATCGTGCAGCTCGGCAGCCCGTTCGATTACGCGCGCAATGCCCGCGTGCACGTGCCGAGCGTCTTTCCGAAACCGAACGAAGCGGCACATCCGCACGCGGTCGCGGCGCTCGCGGCGCGCTATGCGCGCGTGCTCGGCGGCCGCACCTTCGTGCTGACGACGACGCTGCGCTCGCTGCAGGCGATCGGCGCGCAGCTGCGCGTCGAATTCGAACGCGACGGCGCTGCGCTGACGGTGCTGGTGCAGGGCCAGGGTCCGAAGCGCCTGCTGCTGCAGCAGTTCATCGCCGATCCGCGGGCGGTGCTGGTCGGCTCGCAGAGCTTCTGGGAAGGCATCGACGTGCCGGGCGATGCCCTGCAGTGCGTCGTCATCGACAAGCTGCCGTTTCCGCCGCCCGGAGATCCCTTGGTCGAGGCCCGCGTCCAGCGGCTCGAAAGCGAAGGCCGCAATCCTTTCGCCGATTACTTCGTCGCCGAGGCGGCGGTGTCGTTGAAGCAGGGCGCGGGGCGCCTGATCCGGCACGAGAACGATCGCGGGCTGCTCGTCGTCTGCGACCCGCGGATGGCAACGATGAACTACGGCCGGCGCTTGCAGAAGGCGCTGCCGCCGATGGGCGGCGTCTCGAGCGAGGCCGAAGCGCTCGCATGGCTCGCG
>JBDTXV010000340.1:0-3490 GCA_040006015.1 Caldimonas sp. | reverse complement strand
GTCAGGTCGACGCCGGTCGGGTTGTGACAGCAGGCGTGCAGCAGCACGACGCTCTGCGCCGGGAGCTTGCGCAGCGCCGCGAGCATCGCCTCGAACGCGAGGCCACCGCTCGCCGCGTCGTAGTACGGATAGGAGTGCACCTTCAGTCCGGCGCCTTCGAACATCGAGCGGTGGTTGTCCCAGGTCGGATCGCTGACCCAGACCGCGCTCGCCGGGAACCAGCGCGCGATGAAATCGGCGCCGACTTTCAGGCCGCCGCTCGAGCCGATCGACTGGATCGTCACGACGCGGCGCGTCTCGATCGCTTCGTGCCCGGCACCGAACAGCAGCTGCTGAACCGCGCTGCGGAAATTCGCCGCGCCTTCGATCGGCAGATACGGCTTCGGACCGGTCGCCGCGCAGACTTGTGCTTCGGCCTTGCGCACCGATTCGAGCACCGGGATGCGTCCGGCGTCGTCGAAGTAGATGCCGATGCTGAGATTGATCTTGCCGGGTCGGGGATCGTGCTGGAAATCCTCGTTGAGGCTCAGGATCGGATCGCCGGCGAACGGCTCGACGTGCTGGAACATCGTCTGGTCCTCGTGGGTCAGGTCGCGAGCGCCGCTTCGATGTCGGCGCGCATCGAGTCGGGCGTGTCGGTCGGCGCGTAGCGCTTCAGCACGCGGCCGTCGCGGCCGATCAGGAACTTCGTGAAGTTCCACTTGATCGACTTCGTGCCGAGCAGCCCCGGCTTTTCGGCGGTCAGCCATTTCCAGAGCGGCGCGGCGGCCGCACCGTTGACGTCGACCTTCGCCATCATCGGAAACGTGACGCCGTAATTCGATTGGCAGAACGACGCGATCTCGTCGTTCGAGCCCGGGTCCTGCGCGCCGAACTGGTTGCTCGGGAAGCCGACGACGACGAGCCCGCGCTCGCGGTAGTCCTTCCATAGCCCCTCGAGGCCGGCGAACTGCGGCGTGAAGCCGCATGCACTCGCGGTGTTGACGATCAGCAGCACCTTGCCGCGTTGCGTCGACAGATGCGCCGGTTTGCCGTCGATCGACTGGGCTTCGAAGTCGTGGATGCTGGTCGCTGCGGAAGCCATGGGTGCCTCATCGGTCGTGTGGTTCGCGATGGTAGCGCCGCGGATCAATCCCCTTCGGAGTCGCGCGCGGTCTTCGATCGCGACGGCGCCGATCGATGGCCGCGGCTTTATCTCGCACAGCGCCGCGCAGCAAGCGTCCGCGGCGCCGCGCCACCGGGCGGCGTGAGTGCCGCAAGCGCCGCCGCGCAGGCGATCAGGCCGCCGCCGACGAGCAGCGGCGCGCTGAGTGTCTCGCCGCCGATCAGCACCGCCGACAGCGAGGCGAAGATCACCTCGGTCAGCATCACGACTGCGGTGGCGTTCGCGCTCAAGCGCGCGGCGCCGTACTGCAGCGACAGGTTGCCGGCAAGGAACAGCGCGCCGAGCGCGAGCGCGAGCCAGACCCAGCGCGGCGACGGCGCCGGCGGCCAGAGCGACGCGTCGTGCGTGGCCAGTGCGGTCGCGAGCGCGCCGGCGACGACCGCGCCGCCGACGAACATCGCCAGTGCACGCCCTTCCTCGGGGCGCGCCGCCTCGCGCCGCAGCATCACGTTGTTCAGCGCGAACGAGAAGCCGCCGAGCACGCCGAGCCAGTCGGCGAGGGTGCGCGGAATAGGCAGCGCCGCGAGACCTGCGGCATCCTGCGGCCACAGCACGACGGCCGCGCCGGCCAGCCCGAGCGCGACGCGCAGGCCGGCGTGCGCGCTCAGCCGCTCGCCGAGCAGCAGCCGGGCGAGCAGCACGGTCCACAGCGGCATCAGATAGAAGAGCAGCACGACCCGGACGACGTCGCCGACCACCACGGCCCAGTTGAACGCCGCGTTCGTCGTACCCGATGCCAGCACGATCACCCACAACGCCGGTGTGCGCCGGAGCTGAGCCAGCGCGCGCGGCCGCAGCGCCGCGATCAGCGCCGCGGCTAACGCGAAGATCAGCGCGGTCGCCCAGAGCGGATGCAGCCCTTCGGCGCCGAGCCGGCGCATCGGCCACCACGACGTGCCCCAGACGAAGGCATTGAACGTCAGCGCGAGAACCGGAAGAGTCGGCGAGCGGGGCATCGCGCATTGTCGTCGGCGCTGCGCATTGCAAAGAGCCGCTGCGGGGCCGCCGTCGCGGCTGCGCCGCCTGTCGCGCAGCGCTTTCGGTCGCGCGCAGGCATGCGCCTTTCAAACGCCCGTGCGCACGTTCGGACAGGCGCGCTCAGTGCTTGTCGCTGCGCGCGATCGCGAGCAGGTGCGCGATCTCGTCGCGGTGCTTCACGCAGTTCGACTTGTGCCAGGCGCGGATCAGCCACATCGTCGATGCGACGAGCACGCCGAAGATCGCGATCGCGATGAACGCCGAGAGCCCGTAGCGCGTCATCCCGGTGTAGAACGCGCCGAGGCCGAGGATGCAGGCCTGCTCGTTGAAGTTCTGCACCGCGATCGATCGGCCGGCGCCCATCAGGTTCGCGCCGCGATGCTGCAACAGCGCGTTCATCGGCACGACGAGATAACCGCCGATCGCGCCGAGGAAGATCAGGAATGGCGCCGCGACCCACGCGTTGGTGATGAAGTTCAGGCCGATCACGAGCAGGCCCATCGCGATCCCGAACGGGATCACGCGCGTCGCCTGGTCCAGCCGCATCCGCAGCGACGCGACGACCGCGCCGATCGCGGTGCCGATCGCGACGACGCCGACCAGCGCCGAGGCCTGCGTCGTCGTGTAGCCGAGCGCGGCCGCGGCCCACGCGAAGACGATCACGCGCAGGTTGCCCGAGACGCCCCAGAACAGCGTCGTCGTCGACAGCGAGATCTGCCCGAGCTTGTCGTTCCAGAGCCGCGCGTTGCAATTCGAGAAGTCGCGGATCAGCAGGCGCACGCTGTGGGCGAGCGGCTGCAGCGGCGCCTCGGTGCGCGGAATGCGCAGGTTGAAAAGCGCGGCGACGACGTAGAGAAAGACGATCACCGAGATCGCCGCCTGCGGCGCCGTCGTGACGTCGGTGTCGAAGACCGGCAGGTCGAACGCGAGCAGATGGCGCGAGACGACGCGGCCGACGAGCTGCCCGCCGAGCAGCACGCCGAGGATGATCGACAGGATCGTCAGGCCCTCGATCCAGCCGTTGGCCTTGACCAGCTGCGAGTTCGGCAGCAGCTCGGTCAGGATCCCGTACTTCGCCGGCGAATACGATGCGGCGCCAAGACCGACGATCGCGTAAGAGAGCAGCGGATGGCCGCCGAACAGCATCAGCATGCAGCCGACGACCTTGATCGCGTTCGAGATGAACATCACGGTGCCTTTCGGCACCGCGTCGGCGAAGGCGCCGACGAACGGCGCGAGGACCACGTAGAAGAGCGCGAACATCGGCGTCAGCGCCGGGATGTGCCACGTCGGCGCTCCCGCAGTCTTCAGCATCTCGATGGCCGCCACCAACAGCGCGTTATCAGC
>JBDTXV010000339.1:0-3499 GCA_040006015.1 Caldimonas sp. | reverse complement strand
CGTGCGCCGTCAGCACCACCTCGGTCGTGCCCGAGGCCCAGACGTGCAGGTCGTGGACGCAGTCGACGCCAGGCAGCGCCTCGAGCTCGCGCCGCACCGCATGCAGGTCGATGCCGTCGGGCACGCCGTCGAACAGCAGATGCAGCGACTCGCGCAGCAGACTCCAGGTGCCGATCACGATGACGATCGCGATCGCGAGGCTCGCCGCCGGGTCGAGCCAGCCCCAGCCGAAGCGCAGCGCGAGCGCGCCGGTGACGACGACGCCGGCCGAGACCAGCGCATCGCCGGCCATGTGCAGGAATGCGCCGCGCACGTTCAGGTCGCCGTGACGCCCGCGCACGAAGAGCAGCGCGGTGCCGAGGTTGACCGCGATGCCGAGCCCGGCGACCGCCATCACGGTGACGCCGTCGATCGGCGGCGCCGCACCGGCGCGCAAGCGGCCGAGCGCCTCCCACGCGAGCGAGCCCATCGCGACCAGCAGCAGCACCGCGTTCGCGAACGCGGCGAGGATCGACGCGCGCTTCCAGCCGTAGGTGTAGCGCGAATCAGGACGCATCCCGGCCGCGACCGCGCCGCCCCACGCGACCGCGAGCCCGGCGACGTCGCCGAGGTTGTGGCCGGCATCGGCGAGCAGCGCGAGCGAATCGACCTTCCAGCCGTAGAACGCCTCGAAGCCGACGAAGAGCAGGTTGAAGACGATGCCGAGCGCGAACGCGCGGCTGAAGTCGGCATCGGCGCCGTGGCCGTGCCCGTGGCCGTGGCCGTGGCCGTGCCCGTGCCCGTGCCCGTGCCCGCGAGCCTGCTGGTGCTCGTGAGCCGTCCCGTGCGCGTGCCCGTGAGCCGGCTCGTGCGCGTGCGCGTGGTCGTGTCCCGATGCCATCTGTCAGCCGTCGCGCCGGATTGCCAAGCGCCTGTCCTCGCCTACGCGCCCAGCCGCGTGCGCATCGCGTCGATCACGACCCGGTAGTCGGGCGCGCCGAAGATCGCGCTGCCGGCGACGAAGGTGTCGGCGCCGGCATCGGCGGCGGCGCGGATGTTGTCGACCTTGATGCCGCCGTCGACCTCGAGGCGCACGTCGCGTCCGCTCGCGTCGATGATGCGGCGCACGCGCTCGATCTTCTTCAGCGCGCCCGGGATGAAGCTCTGCCCGCCGAAGCCCGGATTCACGCTCATCACGAGCACGAGGTCGAGCCGGTCGATGACCCATTCGAGCGCGTCGAGCGACGTCGCCGGGTTGAAGACGAGCCCGGCCTTGCAGCCTTCGGCCGCGATCAGCTGCAGCGTTCGGTCGACATGCGCGCTCGCCTCGGGATGAAAGCTGATCAGGTCCGCGCCGGCCTGCGCGAACGCCTGCGCGAGCGCATCGACCGGCTGAACCATCAGGTGCGCGTCGATCGGTATCTTCGTTCCGTCGGCGCGGCAGGCGTGCTTGCGCAGCGCCGCGCAGACCATCGGGCCGAACGTCAGGTTCGGCACGTAATGGTTGTCCATCACGTCGAAGTGGATCCAGTCGGCGCCGGCCGCGATCACGTTCTCCACCTCGTCGCCGAGGCGCGCGAAATCGGCCGAGAGGATGCTGGGAGCGATACGGTAGGTCGGCATTGACGGGAGCGGAGTGTCGGGGAATTCTAGGTCGCGCCCGCCGCGCGACTCCACGACGGGCGGCACAGCGTGCAGCAGCGCTGCAGTCGCGTTTCCCTAGAATGCGCCGATGCCGAAACCCGAATTCACCTGCACGGTCGCGGTCCGCCACCTGCCCGAGCAATCGAACACCGAGGCCGGGCAATACGCGTTCGCCTACACGGTGACGATCCGCAACAGCGGCGACGTGACCGGCCAGCTGATCGCGCGCCACTGGATCATCAGCGACGCGAACGACCATGTCGAGGAAGTGCGCGGCCTCGCGGTCGTCGGCCACCAGCCGGTGCTCAAGCCCGGCGAGAGCTTCGAATACACGAGCTGGACCCGGCTCGCGACGCCGCAGGGCACGATGCGCGGCACGTTCTTCTGCATGACCGAAGACGCGCATCCGTTCGACGTGCCGATCGGCGAGTTCGGCCTCGCGCTCGCGTCGTCGCTGCACTGAGCGACCGCGCGCGACGAACTTGAAGCGAGGCAGCGCCTCGGCCTGGGATCTGACGGCGTTGCTGAACGCTGCGGACCCGAAGGCCGCATTGCCGGAACGGCACCTGTGGCTGATCCGCCTGCTCGAATGGCTGCGCCATGCACCGGTCGAGGACGACGCGCGCGCGACGCCGACGCCGGTGCTGCGCCTGAAGCACATGCTCGGCGTGCTCGAGCGCAATCCCGAGCACCGGCAGACGGTCGCCGACCTGATCGGCCGCTTCCTGCACGAGGTCGACACCGCGGCGCTGCTCGCCGACTTCGGCTTCGCGCCGCGCATCGGCCTCTCCGGCGAGCTGGTCCGGCGCTTGCGAACGCAGCTCTTACCGCTGACGCCGGCGACGAACGACCTCGCCGAGCTGTTCGGCCTGCTGTTCCCGAAGGCCGGGGACGCGGCCTGGCTCGACGCGCTCGACGACGCGACGCTCGGCCGCGTCGTCGCGATCCTCGCGCCGGCATTCGCACACGACACCACGCCGGCCGGCGCAGCCCCGAGCGCGGCCGGAGACGCGCCGCGCGTTCCGTCCGGCGACGACTGGCGGGCGCCGTTCCTCGACGCGATCATGTTCCTCGCGAGCTCGGTCCGCGCCGCCGGCTTCTCGCCGGCGCTGCGCTCGCGGATGAGCCCGGAGCTGCTCGTCGACATGCCGTTCCGCCAGCTCGCGCGCGCCGCCGAGCAGCTGCGCGAGCACGCCGAAGACGTCGGCCCGGCGAGCGATGCGGCACTGCTGCAGCAGGCGCAATACCTGCGCGCGCTGCTCGACACGTGCCGGCGCTGCGCCGCGAGCGTGCACGAGCATCTGGAGGCGCACGGCGTCTCGGTCGACGTCGTCTTCGAGGTCGACCAGCTGAACGAGCGCACGCACCGGATCGACGCGCTGATCAACTGCGTCGTCAGCCCGGAGCCGGCGCGCGAGATTGCGCGGCTGCTCGCCAACCTGATCCGCACCGCCGACGAGCGGCGCAGCATCCGCGCGCTCTTCTCGCGCCACTATTCGCTGCTCGCGCGCAAGGTCGCCGAGCGCAGCGCCGAGACCGGCGAGCGCTACATCACCCGCGACCGCGCCGAGTACCGCGCGATGCTGCGCGCCGCGGCCGGCGGCGGCGCGGTGCTCGGCGTCACGACGGTGCTGAAGTTCGTGCTGCTCGGTCTCGGGCTGAACGCGTTCTGGGGCGGCTTCTGGGCCGGCATCAACTACGCGACCTCGTTCGTCGTCGTGCAGATCCTGCACTTCACGGTCGCGACGAAGCAGCCGGCGATGACCGCGCACGCGCTGGCCGAGAAGCTCGGCGACGTCTCGAGCGACGCCGCGGTGCAGGGCTTCGTCGACGAGGTCGCGCACCTGATCCGCTCGCAGGCGGCCGGCATCTTCGG
>JBDTXV010000338.1:0-3506 GCA_040006015.1 Caldimonas sp. | reverse complement strand
GGCCGCGACGTGCTGCTCGCGCTCGAGCGCCGCTTCGAGCTCGGCGCGAACGACTTCCGCTACAGCGCCGCCGTGCTGCGCGAATACGGCAACCTGTCGAGCGCGTTCGTCTACTTCGTGCTCGATGCGGCGCTCGCCGACGATGCGCCCGGCGGTTGGTGGTGGCTCTCGGCGTTCGGCGCCGGCTTCGCCTGCCACGGCGCGCTGCTCGAGGTGGCTTGACGTGGCGTTCGCGCGGACCGTCGCGGCCGAAACGCTCGACGGCCTCGCCGAAAACGATCCGGCCGCGCGGCGTTCGCGTCGCGACCTGCGCCGCATCCATCGCGCGATGCGCACGCGCTCGATCGTCGTCGGCGCATTGCGTGCGTTCACCGTGCCGAGCCGCGCGCCGCTGCGCGTGCTCGAGCTCGGCGCCGGCGACGGCAGCCTGATGCTCGGTGTCGCGCGCCGGCTCGGCCGGTCGTGGCCCGCGGTCGAGCTGACCTTGCTCGATCGACAGGCGCTGGTCGAGCCGGCGACGCTGGAAGCCTATGCCGCGCTCGGCTGGCGCGCGAGCGCGCAGGTCGCCGACGTGCTCGACTGGGTCGCGGCGCCTTCCGTTGCTGCGCCGCACGGAGACGCCGCACCGCACTGGGACCTGATCGTCGCGAACCTGTTCCTGCACCATTTCGAAGGGGCGCAGCTCGCCGCGCTGATCGGCGCGATCGCCGCGCGCGGCGATCGCTTCGTCGCCTGCGAGCCGCGCCGCAGCGCGCTCGCGCTCGGCGGCAGCGGCCTGGTCGGCGCGCTCGGCGCGAACGCGGTCACGCGCGAGGATGCGGTGCTGAGCGTTCGGGCAGGCTTTCGCGATGCCGAGCTCGCGGCGCTCTGGCCCGGCGCGGACGAGTGGCGCATCCACGAGGGCGCCGCCGGCCTGTTCAGCCACTGCTTCCGCGCCGAACGCCGCGAGGCCGAAGGCGCCGCGCGCGTCGTCGGAGGCTGAACCGATGCGCACCGATTTCGATGCGCTGATCGTCGGCGCCGGCCCGGCCGGGTCGGCGGCCGCGATCCTGCTGGCGCGCGCCGGCTGGTCGGTCGCGCTGATCGAGAAGCAGCGCTTTCCGCGTCGAAAGGTCTGCGGCGAATGCATCGCCGCGAGCAATCTGCCGCTGCTCGACGCGCTCGGCATCGGCGCCGCGTTCGCGGCCGCGGCCGGCCCCGAGCTGCGCGAGGTCGCGCTGATGCGCGGCGAGCGCTGCGTCGTCGCGGCACTGCCGGCCGCCCCGGATGCGCGCCGGCGCTGGGGCCGGGCGCTCGGCCGCGAGACGCTCGATACGCTGCTGCTCGATGCGGCGCGCGCCGCCGGCGCCGTCGTGCTGCAGCCGTGGTCGGCGCAGACGCTCGACGGCACGGCCGGCGCGTGGAGCTGTGTCGTCCGTGCGCACGATTCCGACGCGGTCGAGACCTTGCGCGCGCCGCTCGCGATCGCCGCGCACGGCTCGTGGGAGACGCTGCCGTCGGATCGGCCCGCGCGACGCCTCGGCCGCAGCCCCTCCGACCTGTTCGCATTCAAGGCGAACTTTGTCGATGCGTCACTCGTCGCGGGTCGTCTCCCGGTGCTGTCGTTCGACGGCGGCTACGGCGGCATCGTCATCGGCGACCGCGGCATCACGACGCTCGCCTGCTGCATCCGCCGCGACCGGCTCGAGTCCTGCCGCGCCGGCGCACCCGGCGCGCGTGCCGGCGACGCGGTCGAGGCACTGCTGCGGCGCGAGTGCCGCGGCGTCCGCGAAGGGTTGCGCGATGCGCGCCGCGACGGCGCCTGGCTCGCCGCCGGCCCTATCGATCCCGGGATCCGCCTGACGCGCGGCGACGGCGTGTTCCGGATCGGCAATGCGGCCGGCGAGGCGCATCCGGTCATCGGCGAAGGCATCAGCATCGCATTGCAGTCGGCGTGGCTGCTGTGCGCAAGGCTGCTCGGCGAGCGCGCGTCGGCGCGCGAAGATCGAACGGATCCAGAGCCGCGACACGAGCTCCTGCTCGATGTGGCCTGGCAGCGCGATATCGCGCGGCGCTATGCCGCCGACTGGCGGCGCGAATTCGGCCCGCGTCTGCGCCTCGCCGCGGCGTTCGCGCACGCGGCGATGCGCCCGCGCTCCGCCGCTGCGCTGGTCGCGCTCGCGCGCGGTTGGCCGGGTCTGCTGACACTCGGTGCGCGCTGGGGCGGCAAGGTCCGCTGCGCCGCCGATCCCGCTACGATCGCTGCGCTGGCACGCATCGGCGCCGCTTCGCGCGACGCGCGCGCGGCTCCGGTCATCGCGTCGCGGTGAAACAGGAATCTTCATGACGACGACACTCGAGCGCTTGCGCGCGATCCTGATCAGGGACTACAAGCTCGCGCCGGAAGCGCTCGCGCCCGACGCGCCGCTCGAAAGCCTCGGCATCGATTCGCTCGGTGTCGCCGAGCTGCTCTTCAACGTCGAGGACGAATTCGCGATCACGCTGCCGCCCGAGCCGGTGCAGTTGCCGACCGTCGGCGATGTCGTGCGTTTCATCGATGCGCTCGTCGCCGCGCAGCACGGCGCGCAGCCCGCAGCGGGCGTTGCCGCGGAGCCGATCGCGCCGGCGTGATGAGGCGGGTCGCCGTCACCGGCATCGGCGTCGTCTCGCCGCTCGGCAACACCGTCGCCGAGCTCTACGCGAATGCGCACGCCGGGCGCTCGGCGATCGATCGCGTCGACGCGCCGTTCGCCGACCGGCTGGTCGCGCCGCTCGCCGCGACGGCGCGGTTCGACGGTGCCGCGCATTTCGATCCGCCGAAGCTGCGGATGCTCGACCGCGTCGGCCAGTTCGCGCTCGTCGCCGCGCGGCACGCGCTCGTCGAAGCCGGCGGCGCGGGCCGCGATGCGGCGCATGCGCCGACTGCACCGGGCGAGCCCGCGGCCGGTGCGCTGGCCGATCTCGATCGCGGCCGCGCCGGCGTCTTCGTCGGCACCGGGATGGGCGCGACCCAGACCAGCGACGATGGCTACCGCACGCTGTACGGCGATGCATCGGACCGGATCAAGCCCTTCACGGTGCTGATGGGGATGCACAACGCGCCGGCCGCATGGATCGGTATCGAGCACGCGCTGCGCGGGCCGAACCTGACCTATTCGACCGCGTGCTCTTCGTCGGCGGTCGCGCTCGGCGAGGCCTGGCTGCGCATCGCGCACGGCGAGCTCGATCTCGCGCTCGCCGGCGGCGCCGAAGCGCCGCTCGCGTTCGGCTCGTTGAAGGCCTGGGAGGCACTGCACACGCTCGCCGCGATCGATGTCGACGACCCGTCGACGTCGTGCAAGCCGTTCGCGCGGAACCGCAGCGGCATGGTGCTCGGCGAGGGCGCGGCGATGCTGGTGCTCGAGCCGTGGGAGCGGGCGCTCGCGCGCGGCGCGACCATCCATGGGGAGGTGCTCGGTTACGGCCTGACGACCGACGCCGGCCACATCACGCGGCCGAGCGTCGAAGGCCAGGCCGCGGCGCTGCGC
>JBDTXV010000337.1:0-3517 GCA_040006015.1 Caldimonas sp. | reverse complement strand
AATCGATCTTCGCCGGCGTGCCGATCAACGTCACGCTGCTGTTCTCGCGCGAGCACTACCTCGCCGCGGCCGGGGCCTATCTGCGCGGGATCGAGCGGCGCATCGCCGCCGGGCTCGATCCGAAGGTCGAGTCGGTCGCGTCGCTGTTCGTCAGTCGCTGGGACGTCGCGGTAAAAGACGAGGTCCCGGCCGAATCGCGCAACCGGCTCGGCATCGCGATCGCGAAGCGCACCTACGAGGCCTACCGCGAGCTGCTCGCGTCGGCACGTTGGCAGAAGCTCGCCGCGGCCGGCGCGCATCCGCAACGGATGCTCTGGGCCAGCACCGGGACGAAGGATCCGGCCGCACGCGACACCTTGTACGTCGAGGCGCTCGCCGCGCCCGATACGGTCGACACGCTGCCCGACAAGACGCTGCAGGCCTACGCCGATCACGGCGAGCTCGGCGCAGCGATGGCGGTCGACGGCGGCGACGCCGAGATCGAGATCGCCGAGTTCGAACGCGTCGGCATCGATGTCGACGCACTCGCCGTACGGCTGCAGCAGGAAGGCGCCGATGCGTTCGCGAAGTCGTGGAACGCGCTGCTCGCCGGGATTCGCACGAAGACCTCGCAGCTGACCGCTGGAGCAGCGCGATGATTTCGCTCGCCGCTCGCGGCGGACCGGCTGCACACGTGCCGCATTCGATCGGCTCACGATGAGCACCCGCATCAGTCCGCTGGCCGGCAAGCCGGCGCCGGCATCGCTGCTCGTCGACGTGCCGAGGCTCGTCACCGCGTACTACGCGCAGGTGCCCGATCCGGCGGTGGCGGCGCAGCGCGTCGCGTTCGGCACCTCCGGCCATCGCGGCTCGTCGTTCGAGAGCTCGTTCAACGAGGCCCACGTCGTCGCGATCACGCAGGCGATCTGCAACCATCGCAAGCAAGCCGGCATCGACGGTCCGCTCTTTCTCGGCATCGACACGCACGCGCTGTCGGAGCCGGCGCGGGCCAGCGCCCTCGAGGTGCTGGCCGCCAACGGCGTCGACGTGATGCTCGCGTGCGACGACGAATACACGCCGACGCCGGCGGTCTCGCACGCGATCCTGGTCCACAACCGCGGCCGCACGTCGGGGCTTGCCGACGGCATCGTCGTGACGCCGTCGCACAACCCTCCCGACAGCGGCGGCTTCAAGTACAACCCGCCGAACGGCGGGCCGGCCGGAACCGGGATCACGAACGCGATCGAGGCCGCGGCGAACGGCTTCCTCGAGCGCAGCCTCGACGTGCGCCGCATCCCGTACGCACAGGCGCTGCGCGCGCCGACGACGCATCGCCACGACTATCTGGCGAACTACGTCGCCGACCTCGCGAGCGTCGTCGATCTCGAGGCGATCCGCGACGCGAAGGTCCGCATCGGCGTCGATCCGCTCGGCGGCGCCGGCGTCCACTACTGGGGCCGCATCGCCGAGCAGTACCGGCTCGACCTGACCGTCGTCAGCGATGCGGTCGACCCGACGTTCCGCTTCATGTCGGTCGATTGGGACGGACAGATCCGGATGGACCCGTCGTCGTCGTATGCGATGCAGCGCCTGCTCGAGATCAAGGACCGCTTCGACATCGCGTTCGCCTGCGACACCGACCACGACCGGCACGGCATCGTCACGTCGAACGCCGGCCTGTTGACCGCGAACCAGTATCTGGCGGTCTCGATCGACTACCTGTTCCGGAATCGGCCGCAGTGGCCGGCGAACGCCGCGGTCGGCAAGACCGTCGTAAGCACGCGATTGATCGACCTCGTCACCGAGCGGCTCGGCCGCCGCCTCTACGAAGTGCCGGTCGGCTTCAAGTGGTTCGCCGATGGCCTGCTCGCGGGCTCGCTCGGCTTCGGCGGCGAGGAAAGCGCCGGCGCATCGTTCCTGCGCCGCGACGGCAGCGTCTGGACCACCGACAAGGACGGCATCGTGCCGGCGCTGCTCTCGGCCGAGATCACCGCGCGCAGCGGGCGCGATCCGGGCCGGCTCTACGCCGCGCTCGCGGCCGAGTTCGGCGATCCGCTCGCCGACCGCGTCGACGCGCCGGCCACGCCGCAGCAGAAGAAGCAGCTCGCCGCGCTCGCGCCCGAGCGGCTCGGCGCGACCGAGCTCGCCGGCGAGAAGATCGAGAGCGTGCTCGGCAAGGCACCGGGCAACGGCGCGCCGATCGGCGGCATCAAGGTCGTCGCGAAGAGCGGCTGGTTCGCGGCGCGGCCGTCGGGCACCGAGGACATCTACAAGATCTATGCGGAGAGCTTCAGCGGTTCAGCGCATCTGCAGCAGATCCTGAAGGAAGCGCAGGCGGTCGTCGACCGCGCGATCGCGGCGCCGACCGGCGCGGCCGCGGCAACCGGGAGCTGACGATGGACAGCGCACGACTCATCGATACCGCACGGGCGCTCGTCGCCGGCGACCGCGGACTGCTCGCGATGGACGAAAGCACGCCGACCTGCGACCGGCGCTTCGCGAAGCTCGGCATCGCGCAGACCGCGGAGGCGCGCCGCGCCTATCGCGACATGATCGCGACGACGCCGAACCTCGGCCGCTGCATCAGCGGCGCGATCCTCTACGACGAGACGCTGCGCCAACAGACGAATGCCGGCGTGCCGTTCGCACGCGCGCTCGAGGACGCCGGCATCGTCCCCGGGATCAAGGTCGACGCCGGTGCGAAGGCGCTCGCCGGATTTCCCGGCGAGCAGGTCACCGAAGGCCTCGACGGCTTGCGCGAGCGCCTCGCCGAGTACGTCTCGATGGGCGCGCGCTTCGCTAAGTGGCGCGCGGTGATCGCGATCGGCGACGGGCTGCCGAGCCGCGGTTGCATCGCCGCGAATGCTCATGCGCTGGCGCGCTATGCGGCGCTGTGCCAGGAAGCCGGGCTGGTGCCGATCGTCGAGCCCGAAGTGCTGATGGACGGCGCGCACCCGCTCGAGCGCTGCCGCGCGGTCACCGAGGACGTGCTGCATGCGGTCTTCGACGCGCTCTTCGTGCAGCGCGTGCTTCTCGAAGGGATGCTGCTGAAGCCGAACATGGTGCTGCCAGGCGAAGACAACGCCGATCCGGTCACGGTCGATGCGGTCGCCGATGCGACCGTCGGCTGCCTGCTGCGCACGGTGCCGGCCGCCGTGCCGGGGATCGCGTTCCTGTCCGGCGGCCAGACCTCGCCGCTCGCATCGGCGCGCCTGAACGCAATGAACGTCCGCTTCCGCGCGCGGATGCCGTGGGCGCTCGCGTTCTCGTTCGCGCGCGCGATCCAGCAGCCGGCGCTCGAGATCTGGCGCGGCGACGCGGCCAACGTGCCGGCCGCGCAGCAGGCGCTCTTCCATCGCGCCGACTGCAACCGCGCGGCGCGCCGCGGCGCCTACGACGCGGCCGCCGACGCTCCGACCCAACCCTGATACCCGATCGAAGGTGACGCGATGGCCGACCCGCTAGACACGCAATGCATCGACACGCTGCGCTTCCTCGCGGTCGACATGGTGCAGAAGGCCGACAGCGGCCATCCCGG
>JBDTXV010000336.1:0-3520 GCA_040006015.1 Caldimonas sp. | reverse complement strand
AGGTCGATCTGATGCTGTGGGTCACGTTCGGCCTCGTCGTCGTGCTCGGCGGCGCTACGATCTGGTTTCACAACGCGACCTTCATCAAGTGGAAGCCGAGCGTGCTGTACTGGATCATGGGCCTCTCGTTCTGGGTCAGTCAGGCGGTCTTCCACAAGAACCTGCTCGAAACGCTGATCGGCGAGCAGCTCGATCTGCCGGCTTCAGTGTGGCAGCGCCTGAACTTTGCATGGGTCGCGTTCTTCGGCCTGATGGGCGTGCTCAATCTCTACGTCGCCTACACCTACTCGACGTCGACCTGGGCCAGCTTCAAGGCCTTCGGCGCGACCGGGCTTATGCTGGTCTTCATGCTCGCGCAGGGCTTCTATCTGAGCCGGCACCTGAAGCCGATCGCCGAACAGGCCGATCCGTCGCGGCCGCAGCCGGGCGACAAATGAGCGTCTCCGCCGCCGAGATCGAGGCCGCGCTCGCGGCCGGCCTGGAACCGGAAAGCCTCGCCGTCCGCGACGACAGCCACTTGCACGCCGGCCACGCCGGTGCGCGCGAGGGGCGGCATTTCAGCGTCGCGATCGTCAGCCGGCGCTTCGAAGGCCTGTCCCGGGTCGCGCGCCATCGCCTCGTTTATGATTGCCTCGACGCGCTGATCGGGCGTGGCATCCACGCTCTCGCGATCGACGCCCGCGCTCCGGGCGACCGCTGATTCCGGGCCGAAGCCGACCTTCGCGGCCGAGCGCGCTCCGACGGCGTGACCCGCCACATCCGCATTCCGATTCAGAAAGACCATCGCATGAAAAACCGTTCCGTCGCCTTCGCCGCCTCGATGCTGGCCCTCACCGTAGCGCTGGCCGCGCCACTGCCCGCGCAGGCGCAGAACATCGCGGTCGTCAACGGCAAGGCCGTGCCGAAGGCGCGCGTCGATGCGCTGACCGCGCAGATCACGAAGCAGGCCGCCGCGCGCGGCCAGGCGCTGCCGCCGGACCTCGACCGCCTGGTCCGGGACAAGGTCGTGCTCGACGAGATGTTCGTGCAGGAAGCCGAGCGGCGCGGCCTCGCCGGTTCGGCCGACTACAAGGCGCAGATGGAAATGGCGCGAGAGAACATCCTCGTGCAGGCACTTCTCGCCGACTACGAGAAGAAGAATCCGGTCAACGACGCCGACATCAGCGCCGAATACGACAAGTTCAAGGCCCAGTCGAGCGGCACCGAGTACCGCGCCCGCCACATCCTGGTCGAGAAGGAAGACGAGGCGAAGGCGCTGATCGCGCAGATCAAGGCCGGCGCGAAGTTCGAAGATCTGGCGAAGAAGAACTCGAAGGACCCGGGGTCGGGCGCGAACGGCGGCGATCTCGACTTCGCGAGCCCGAGCGCCTACGTGCCGGAGTTTTCGCAGGCGATGGTCAAGCTGAAGAAGGGCGAGATGACCGACGTGCCGGTGAAGTCGCAGTTCGGCTATCACATCATCCAGCTCGAGGACACCCGCGAGGCCCAGTTCCCGCCGCTCGCCGACGTCAAGCCGCAGATCCAGCAGCGCCTCGCACAGCAGAAGATCGCGGCATTCCGCGACGAGATCCGCGCGAAGGCGAAGACAGACTACAAGTTCTCGAACTAGATTCGCGAATCGCAGCGGCAAGGGCGTCAGGCGGACGCCCTTTTTTCTGCGACGGCGTTCAGCGGGCGCCCATTTTTATTCATTGCCGCGCCGTCACGCCGGCTGCATCCCGACACTCTGCGACAGCGCCGGCGAGCCGGTCTCGACCCGTCCGGCTTCGATGCGCAGTTGCCGGTCGCAGCGTGCCGCGATCGCGCGGTCGTGCGTGACGAGGACGAGCGTCGTGCCGGCTTCGCGGTTCAGCGCGAACATCAGCTCCATCACCGTTTCGCCGGTCGCGAAATCGAGGCTGCCGGTCGGCTCGTCGGCGAGCAGCACCGCCGGCCGCATCACGAACGCGCGCGCCAGCGCGACGCGCTGCTGCTCGCCGCCGGACAGCACCTTCGGATAGTGGCGCAGCCGCTCGGCGAGGCCGACGCGGCCGAGCATTTCGGTCGCGAGCTTGCGCGCATCGGAGCGGCCCTGCAGCTCGAGCGGCAGCATCACGTTCTCGAGCGCGTTCAGGTTGCCGAGCAGCTGGAAACTCTGGAACACGAACCCCACATGAGCGGCACGGACCGCGGCGCGGGCATCTTCGTCGAGCGCGAACAGATCGGCACCGGCGAGCCGGACGCTGCCGGTCGTCGGCGTGTCGAGCCCGGCGATGATCGACAGCAACGTGCTCTTGCCTGACCCCGAGGCGCCGACGATCGCGGCCGACTGGCGCGGCGCGAGGCTGAAATCGATCTCATGGAGAATCGTCAACGTGCCGGTGGAATCGCGTACCTGTTTGGTCAAGCGCTCGACAACGATGATGGCTTCGGACATGGATGAGGGAATGCTGCGAAAGGGAATGACGCGCCGGCACGGGCTCGCGCACTGTACCGCGCTCGTCGTGCTTGCCGCTGCAGCGATCGGCGGCGTGCCGGCCTCAGTCGTTGCGGCGACGCCTTCCGGCACCGAGCGCATCCTCGTCGTCGGCGACAGCCTGTCGGCCGAATACGGGCTGCAGCGCGGCAGCGGCTGGGTCGCGTTGCTCGAACAGCGCCTCGCACGGGAAGGCGTGCGCGCAGAGGTCGTCAACGCCAGCATCAGCGGCGACACGACGGCCGGCGGGCGTTCGCGCCTCGGTGCGCTGCTGCGCCAGCACCGGCCGAGCCTCGTGATCCTCGAGCTCGGCGGCAACGATGCGCTGCGCGGCCTGCCGCTCGACGAGAGCCGCGCGAACCTGGCCGTGATGGCGCAGGCCGCGAAGGCCGCCGGGGCGCGCGTGCTGATCATCGGGATGCAGGTGCCGCCGAACTACGGGCGCAAGTACGGCGAGCAGTTCGCCGCGCTGTTCGGCAGCGTCGCGCGGGCCGAAGATACGGCCCTCGTGCCGTTCATGCTGAAAGGCGTCGCCGACACACCGCAGGCCGACGCGATGTTCCAGGCCGACCGAATCCATCCGATTGCCGCGGCGCATCCGACGATCCTCGCGAACGTCTGGCCGGTGCTGATCACGCTGCTGAAGCAGCGGGCACGGGCGGCCGCGACCTCGGGCTGACGTCGCAAGCCGACAGCGGCGCGCGTTCGCGCAGCTCAGTTGCGATCGTCCATGCCTGAGGGGCCGCCGGCGCGCGGGATCGGACGCGCTTCGGGCGCACGCTGCACTTCGGCCGGACGCTGCGGCGCGACCTGTGGCGGCGGCGGCACCGCGACGCGCGGCTGTGCCGGCGCGATGCTCGGGACCGGTTCGGGACGGCCGACCCCATGCAACGGGCCGCCGCCGTCGCGCCGGCCGCGGCCGCGCTGTTCCTCGGCCAAACCGGGCTGCGGTCCCACCGCGGCAGGCGGGCCGCGCCGGACTTCCTCGGCCGGCCGCGCGACCCCGGCCGCGTTCGAACGCACCGGCACCGGTGCCGGCGGGATCGGACGCGGCGGCTGCGCGGC
>JBDTXV010000335.1:0-3526 GCA_040006015.1 Caldimonas sp. | reverse complement strand
GGTCGCCGCGTCGAGCGCGGTCGCGAGCCGGCCCGCGCTCGGTCCGAACGCATACGCGTCCATTCCTAGGCTGCCGAGCGTGACGCTCTGGTGCAGCCGCACCGGCGTCGCATCGCGGCCGCCAGCGCCGGCCGCCACGTACCACGGCAGCAGATGCTCGTCGGTCGGATGCATGTCGACCGCGTGCGGCGCGCGCTCGCGATAGCCGAACAGTGCGTCCCAGTCGCGCGCCGCGCTGCGTTCGGCGATCCAGCGCCGGAACGCCGCGCTTTCAGGAATCTCGGGCTGGTCGACCGGCGCGCGCAGCCCGTTCGAGAATATCCGTCGCAGGTTGTGCGTGATGCTGCCGCTGCCGAGCACGAGCACGCCTTCGGCCGCGAGCGGCGCCAGCGCGGCACCGAGCGCGAACTGCTCGGCCGGGCTCTGGTGGGGAACGAACGCGAGCGGCAGCACCGGAATGTCGGCGTCCGGATAGATGTAGCGCAATGCGGTCCACGCGCCGTGATCGAGACCGCCTTCGTCGACCGTCTGCACCGCGATCCCGGCCGCGTCGAACAGTGCGGCGACACGCGGCGCGAGTTGCGGCGCGCCCGGCGCGTCGTAGCGCAGCGTGCGCAGCTTCGGATCGAAGCCGCCGAAGTCGTAGATCGCCTCGTGGCGCGCGGCGGCCAGCAGCACCGGCATCCGCGCCGCGGTATGCGCCGACACCGAGACGATCGCCTTCGGGCGCCCGAACGTCGCGTCGATGCGCGGGCCGAGGCGCTGCATGAACGCGCCGGCCGCGCCCGGTTCGAGCGCGATCATCGGCGAGCCATGCGAGACGAAGAGGGAAGGCAGATCGGACTTCATCGCTTCATTACAGCACCGCGCGCGGGCTCGCGCATTCGCCTGCGTTGCATGCAGCGTTCGACTTCTCCCGTGCTCGCCGCATCGATCGCACCCGATGTTTCGCCGCGACGTAGACTGTCTCGAATGGCAGCCGGGAGAGCGGTCATGCAAACGATGCAGTCGACGCCGGTCGAGACGTTGTTCTTCATTCCCGACATCAGCGGATTCACGAAGTTCGTCACCGAAACCGAGATTTGCCACAGCCAGCACATCGTCAAGGAACTGCTCGAAGCGCTGGTCGACGCCAACACGCTTGAGTTGAAGGTCGCGGAATTCGAAGGCGATGCGGTGCTGTTCTATCGTCACGGGCCGCCGCCGCCGCTCGAGGCCATCGTTGAGCAGGCGCGACGGATGTTCGTCGAGTTCCACGGACTGCTGCAGCGCATCGAATACCTCCGTGTCTGTCGTTGCGGCGCCTGCACCGGAGCGAGCCGGCTCGGTCTGAAGGTGGTCGCCCACCACGGCGCCGCGAGCACGATGGCGGTGAAGGACCACGTGAAGTTCATCGGCCGCGACGTGATCGTCGCGCACCGGCTGCTGAAGAACTCGGTGCCCGAGGCCGAATACCTGTTGCTGACGCAGGCGACGCTGGCCCGCCTCGGCCTCGCCGACGCCGACACGGGGACCGGGTTCGCGCCCGGTGCCGATGCCTACGACGACCTCGGCAAAATCTCGTACCGCTATCGCTCGCTCGCCGGCTACCTGGCCGACGTGAGGTTCGATCCGCCGCCGCCGTCGGGGCTGAAGGACCCGGTCAAGATGATGCGGATCTCGCGCCGCATCGACGCATCGGCCGAGCGCATCTACGAGCTGCTGATCGACCTGCCGGCGCGGATGCAGTGGATCGACGGCATCAAGTCGATCGAATTCCGCGACGACCGACCGAACCAGATCGGCAAGGTGCATCGCTGCGTTCGCGAGGGCAACGATCCGGAGGTCGTCACCAGCGACGCGCGGATCGGCGAGCAGGCGCTCGAGTTCTGGGAGACCGACACGAAGCGGCTAGGCGCCTGCAAATACTCGCTGACGAAGGCGGCCGACGGTGCCACCGACGTCGTGCTCGAATTCTTCGTGCGCCGCAACCTGATCGTGCAGCTCGTCTTCAAGGCCCTGATGCAGCGCAAGCTCAAGGCCGGCTTCGAACGGTCTTTGGCGAACCTGGCGAGGCTCTGCACGGCCGGCTGATCGGGCGGTCCGGGCGGCCGGATGGCGGCGCTCGCGGGCCGGCGGCAATACGCCGCGTCGACCGCTGTGCGCCGGTCCGAATTCCCTTTGCCCGTGGCGCCGCGCCGACTCGTGTACCTTCGCGCGATGCGCACCGCCCCGGCCGATACCGCCCCTTCCGTGTGGCGGCTCGCGCTGCGCCAGGCGGCGCGCGACTTCCGTGCCGGCGAGCTGCGCCTGCTGGTCGTCGCGGTGATGCTCGCGGTCACCGCCTTGACCGCGGTCGGCTTCTTCGCCGACCGCATCAATGCCGGACTCGCCCGTGACGCGCGGCAGATGCTTGGCGGCGACGCGATCGTCGCGAGCGACCAGCCGGCGCCGCCGGTGTTCGCGGCGCGCGCGCGCGAGCTCGATCTCGCGACCGCGACGACCGCGGTCTTCCCGAGCATGGGCCGCGCGCCCGATGCCAGCGGCGGGCGCTCGCGCCTCGTCACCGTGAAGGCGGTCAGCGCAGGCTATCCGCTGCGCGGCCAGCTGCGCGTCAGCGGCGGTGCCGGGACCGCCCAGGTCGCGCTGTCCGCGGCGCCCGAGCCGGGCACCGCGTGGGTCGATCCGGCCGTGCTCGATGCGCTCGGTCTGAAGGTCGGCGATGCGCTGCTGCTCGGCGATGCGAGCCTGCGCATCGCGCGCGTGATCGTGATCGAGCCGGACCGCGGCGCCGGCTTCCTGAGCTTCGCGCCGCGCGTGCTGATCAACGAGGCCGACCTGCCGGCGACCGGGCTGATCCAGCCGGCGAGCCGTGTCACCTACCGGCTCGCGGTCGCCGCGAAGAGCGGCGCCGGCGACGGCGCGGTCGGGCGCTTCGTCGAATGGGCCGATGCGCAGGTCAAGGCCGGCGAGGTGCGCGGCCTGCGCGTCGAATCGCTCGAGAACGGCCGGCCCGAGATGCGCCAGACGCTGGACCGGGCCGAGAAGTTCCTGAACCTGGTCGCGCTGCTCGCCGCATTGCTCGCCGCGGTCGCGGTCGGGATCGCGTCGCGCGATTTCGCGACGCGCCATCTCGACGACTGCGCGATGCTGCGCGTGCTCGGCCTCGCGCAGCGGACGATCGCATGGCAGTACTTCATCGAGTTCGCTTTGGTCGGCCTCGTCGCGAGCGCGGCCGGCGTCGCGCTCGGCTTCGCGGTCCACCATGTCTTCGTCTGGCTGCTCGCCGGCATCGTCCGCGCCGAGCTGCCGCCGCCGGGCGTCTGGCCGGCGCTGTTCGGCGTCGGCGTCGGCTTCACGCTGCTGCTCGGCTTCGGCCTGCCGCCGGTGCTGCAGCTCGCGCGCGTGCCGCCGCTGCGCGTGATCCGGCGCGACGTCGGCGCGCTGAAGCCGGCGTCGATCGCGGTGCTCGCGGCCGGTGCGGCCGGCTTCGTCGCGCTGCTGCTCGCGGTCTCGAGCGACCTGAAGCTCGGCGCGATCGCGGTCG
>JBDTXV010000334.1:0-3530 GCA_040006015.1 Caldimonas sp. | reverse complement strand
GACGAGCGTGATCGACAGGAAGATCGTGAACGAATCGGGCGCGACGAACTGGATCGCGATCGCGCCGAGCGCGCCGGCGACGCCGGTGTAGAGCGCCGAAACGCCGAACGTCAGCGACTTGTAGAGGGCAGTATTGACACCCATCGCCTGCGCCGCGACCGGCTGCTCGCGGATCGCGATCATCGCGCGGCCGATGCGCCCGCGCAGCAGATTCCACGCGGCGAAGAAGAGCAGCACGACCCAGGCCAGCGTGAAGAGATAGAGCCACTGGTCCTGCGAGACCTTCAGCCACTCCGGCGGATCGGGCTTCAGGATCACGATGCCCTGGACGCCGCCGGTCCACTGCTCGAGGCTCTTGTGCTTCAGGATCTGCGGCATCGCGACGCCGAGCGCGAACGTCGCGAGCGCGAGATAGAGCCCTTCGAGACGCAAGGCCGGCAACCCGAACAGGAAGCCGGCGACGAGACAAACCACGCCGGCGATCGGGATCGTCGCCCAGTACGGCAGGCCCGCCTTGTCCATCAGGATCGCCGCGGTGTAGGCGCCGATCGCGTAGAACGCGCCGTGGCCGAGCGAGATCTGGCCGTTGTAGCCGGTCAGCATGTTGAGGCCGAGCAGCGCGATCGAATAGGCCAGCACCAATGTCAGCTGGAACACGCGGTAGTTGCCGACCAGGAACGGCAGCGCGCAAGCCGCGGCAATGAGGACCGCGACCGCGACGAGGTTGCGGCGCATCCGCGCGCGGCCGGCATCGACCGGCATCGCGGCGAGAGGGAGAGCGTCGAGCGGCGTCACGTGCGTCAGACCCGCGTCACGTGGATCTTGCCGAACAGCCCCGACGGCCGGACGACGAGGACGCCGACGATCAGCACCAGTGCGACGGTCAGCTTCAGCTCGGTGCCGACATAGGCGCCGACGACGTTCTCGAGCACGCCGACGATGAAGCCGCCGAGGACCGCGCCGCCGGGGCTGTCGATGCCGCCGAGCAGCGCGCCGGCGAACGCGTAGAGCAGGATCCCGCCCATCATGTTCGGCTCGAGGAACACGGTCGGCGCGACCATCATTCCGGCGATCGCGCCGATCGCCGCGGCGAGACCCCAGCCGAGCGCGAGCATCCAGCCGACGCGGATGCCGACAAGGCGGCTCGACTCGGGGTTCTGCGCCGCCGCGCGCATCGCGAGGCCGAGCGGCGTGTAACGGAAGAACACGAAGAGCGCGAGCAGTACGCCGAGCGTGATCGCCATCGAGCCGAGCTCGTGCGACGAGACGTACGAGTTGCCGAACAGCGGCTGCGTCGGGAACGGGCTCGGGAACGGCTTGATCGTGTAGGTGAAGATCCAGCCGGCGAGGCTGTTGAAGATCACCAGCAGCGCGATGAAGACGATCACGACCGCGAGGATCGGCGCGTTCTCGACCGGCCGCACGATCACGCGCTCGATCAGCACGCCGCCGACGAATGCGCTCGCGACCGTGATCACGAATGCGCCCCAGTACGGTACGCCGGCCTGGATCAGCGCCCACGCGAGGTAGGTCGCGAACATCGCGAGCTCGCCCTGCGCGAAGTTCACGAGATGCGTCGCCTGGTAGATCATCACCAGCGCGAGCGCGAGGCTCGCATAGATGCCGCCGGTCGCGAGGCCGGAGAGGATCTGGTGGAGCAGCTGGTCCATCGGCGTGCGCGTCAATAGCCGAGATACGAGCGGCGCACCGATTCGTCGCTGCGGATCGCGTCGGCCGGGCCGGACATCACGACGCGCCCGGTCTCGAGCAGATAGGCATGCTGCGCGAGCTTCAGCGCCATCGACGCGTTCTGCTCGACCAGCAGCATGCCGATGCCGTCCTGCGCGTTGATCACGCGGAAGATCTCGAACAGGTGCTGCACGACGAGCGGCGCGAGACCGAACGACGGCTCGTCGAGCAGCAGCAGGCGCGGCCGCAGCATCAGCGCGCGCGAGACCGCGAGCATCTGCTGCTCGCCGCCCGAGAGCGTGCCGGCCTGCTGCCGGCGCCGCTCCTTCAGGCGCGGAAAGTAGCCGTAGACGCGCTCGTAGTCGGACTCGACCGCGCTGCGATCGCGCCGCGTGTACGCGCCGAGCCGCAGGTTCTCCTCGACGCTCAGGTGCAGGAACGTGCCGCGGCCGTCGGGCACGTGCGCGACGCCTTTCCTGACGATCGTCTCGGTCGCGAGGCCGTCGATGCGCGCGCCGGCGAGGACGATCGCGCCGGCGTTGCGCACCGTATTGCAGACCGCGCGCAAGGTCGTCGTCTTGCCGGCGCCGTTGGCGCCGAGGATCGTCGTGATGCCGCCAGCCGCGACCTCGAAATCGAGGCCGTGCAGAACCTTCGTCGGACCGTACTGCGCGTGCAGGCCGCGCACTTCGAGTAGCTTCGCGCTCGTCGCGCCGCTCGCGTCGACCGCGGTGGCCGCGCCGGTGCGCACGCCGGGCTCGGCGGCGACGCTCATTGCTCGGTCCCGAGGTAGGCGCGGATCACGTCCGGGTTGCGCTGCACCTCGGCCGGTGTGCCATCGGCGATCTTGCGGCCGAAGTCGAGCGCGACGACCTGGTCGGAGACGCGCATCACCATGTTCATGTGATGCTCGACGAGCAGGATCGTCAACTGCAGCTCGGCACGGATCCGCCGCAGCAGCTCCATCAGCGCCTCGACCTCTTCGTGGTTCAAGCCGCCGGCCGGCTCGTCGAGCAGCAGCAGGGTCGGCCGGCTCGCGAGCGCGCGCCCGAGCTCGACCCGCTTCTGCGTGCCGAACGGCAGGTCCCTGACCGGCACGTCACGCACCGCGTCGAGGCCGAGCAGGCCGAGGATCGTCTCGACCTGGTCGGCGAGCGCGGCCTCCTCGCGCCGCACATGGGGAAGGCGCAGCGCGTTCGACAGATAGCCGGTCGCGGTGCGGCAATGGCCGCCGAGCATCACGTTCTCGCGCACGCTCATCGTCCGGAACAGCGCGAGGTTCTGGAACGTGCGGCCGATGCCGAGCGATGCGATGCCGTGCGCCGGCGTCGCGGTCAGCGGCCGGCCCTCGAAGCGGATCGCGCCTTCGCTGAACGCGTAGAGCCGCGACAGGCAGTTGAAGAGCGTCGTCTTGCCGGCGCCGTTCGGGCCGATCAGGCCGACGATGCGGCCGCGCTCGACCGCGAACGAGACCTTGTCCAGCGCGGTGATGCCGCCGAAGCGCACCGTGACATCGGCCACGTCGAGCAGGGACTGCAGGGTCGCGGACGAATCGATGGAAGCCTCCTGTGCGGGTGGCCGACCATACGGCACGGGCCTTCGAATGCAAACGGGTCTTGCCCTAACCCGGCGCGCGCTGCGAGCTTGCAAGCGCGACGTCGTTCGGCTCAGTGGGCCTCGTCCCAGTTGCGGCCGACGCCGACCTCGGCGAGCAGCGGCACCTGCAGGGTCGCGACCTCCGACATGATCTGCGGCACCGCGCGCCGGGCCCAGTCGAGCTCGGCGTCGGGCACCTCGAAGACGAGCTCGTCGTGGACCTGCATGATCATCCGCGTCGCGCG
>JBDTXV010000333.1:0-3531 GCA_040006015.1 Caldimonas sp. | reverse complement strand
CGCCCTGCGTGACGATGATGCGGCGCAGGTTCGCGCGGTGCTCGCCGGGCACGTCCTGCCAGGCCTTCTCGCCCTTGTGGTCGCCGAACTGCACCTCGCGGTTCGCATCGCTCGGCTGCAGAAAGATGCCCCAGCGGTAGTCGCGCATCTTCACGTAATCGAAATGGGCCCAGCCCTGCGGGTCGACGCTGGTCGCGGTGCGCAGATAGACCTCGTGGTCCGTCGAGCCCTCGGGGCCGACGTCGTCCCACCAGTTGATGAAGTTCGGCTGCCACTGCTCGAGCGCGCGCTGCAAGGTGCGGTCTTCGGACAGGTTGACGTTGTTCGGGATCTTCTGGCTGTAGTCGATGCTCATGAGGGTTCCAGGTTCGGAGTTTCCGTGCGGCCGTGCGTGCGTTGTCGTCAGACGCGGTTCCAGTCGAACTTCGGCTTGTTGCCGGTGCCGTAGACCTTCAGCGCGCCGCCTTCGCCGACCGCGTTCGGGCGGATGAAGATCCAGTTCTGCCACGCGGTCAGGCGCCCGAAGATGCGCGTCTCCATCGTCTCGGCGCCAGCGAAGCGCAGGTTCGCTTCCATCCCGGTCAGCGCATCCGGCGACATGCTCGCGCGCTCCTCGAGCGCGATGCGGATCTCGTCGTCCCAGTCGATGTCGTCGGGCGCCGTCGTCACGAGGCCGAGTGCGACTGCCGCGTCGGCATCGATTGCGTTGCCGGTGGCGGCGCGCGCCGCGCCGATCTCGGCGGCGTCGCCGTAGAAGCGGCGCTGCAGCCGCGTCTCGTGGCTGACCATCGGATAGGTGCCGAAGTTCAGCGCCGACAGCGCGATCTTCGGCGCCGCTGCGGCGTCGTCGGGCAGCGCGAGCATGTAGCTGCGGTCGGCGGCGAGCGCGATCTCGAGCAGGGTGCCGGCGAAGCACGAGCCGCGCTCGATCAGCGCGAACATCGAGCGCGCCGAAACGTCGAGGCGCGCGAGCGTGCGCCGCAGCAGGCCAATCGTCTCGCGAACGAACCAGTGGCGCCGCTGCGCGTCGAGCGTCGCGTCCATCGCGAGCACCGCATCGACGCTGCCTTCGGTCTTCAGGATCCAGGTGCCGATGTCGAGCTCGTTAGTGCGCAGATGCAGGATCGCGTCGTCGAGCTGGCGCGCCATCTGCAGCGGATACCAGTCGGAGCCGGCGGCTTCGATCGCTGCGATGTCGTTCGGCTGCTCGCCGGCCGGCGCCTTCACGGTCAAGGTCGCGTTGCGGGCGGCGCGGTCGATCGCGATCTGCACGTGCGGATACGTCACCGAATCGGCAGCGACGGTCTTCTGCAACGGCGTCAGCGCGACGCCCTTCGCATCGGCCGGCCGGTCGCTCTGCGCGGCGAGCTCGCGTGCGCGCTCCTGCACGCGCTGCGCGAAGCCCTGCGTCTTGACGACCTCGTCGACGAGGCGCCAGTCCTTCGCCTTCTGGCCGCGGACGCCTTCGCTGGTCGTGCAGAAGATGTCGGCGTGGTCGTGGCGCACATGGCGCTTGTCGGTCAGCCGCGTCAGGCCGCCGGTGCCGGGCAGCACGCCGAGCAGCGGCACTTCGGGCAGGCTCACTGACGACGAGCGGTCGTCGACCAGGATGATCTCGTCGCAGGCCGCGGCGAGCTCGTAGCCGCCGCCGGCGCAGGCGCCGTTGACCGCGGCGAGGAATTTGATGCCGCTCTCGCGGCTCGAATCTTCGAGGCCGTTGCGGGTCTCGTTCGTGAACTTGCAGAAGTTCACCTTCCACGCATGGCTGCTCTTGCCGAGCATGAAGATGTTCGCGCCGGAGCAGAACACGCGGTCGCGGCCGCTGGTGACGATCACGGTGCGCACTTCGGGATGCTCGAAGCGGATCCGCTGCACCGCGTCGGCGAGCTCGATGTCGACGCCGAGGTCGTAGCTGTTCAGCTTCAGTTTGTAGCCTTCGCGCAGCCCGGCGTCTTCGTCGATCGCCATCGTCAGCGTCGCGACCGGGCCCTCGAACTTCAGCGACCAGTGCTTGTAGATCTCGGGGCGGGTCTGGTAGTCAACCGGCAGGGGCGCATCGTTCATCGTTGTCTCCACGGTGACGCACTATTGTGCATGTGTCGGATCTAAAATGCACTTTAGTGCATATTTGGTTCAGGATCAAGGTGTTTTTTCGGATCGAAGGGATCGGTGCGCGGCGCTTCAGCGGAATCACGCGCCGCCCGCTCAGGCCGCCAGGCGCGCCGACTCGAGTTGCGCGCGCAGGCTCTCGAACGACGCCGCGAGCGTGCGCCCGCTGGTCTCGAAGACCTCGTCGGCCTTCGCATAGAACGCGGCCCGGCTTTCGAGGATCCGACGCAGGTCGCTCATCGCTTCGCTGTTGCCGGCGTGGCCCGCCATCGGCCGCGTATCGCCTTGCGCGAGGACACGGCTCATGTGCTCTTCCGGCGTAGCGCGCACCCACACCGTGTAGCACTGCGCGAGCAGCTGGCTGAACGTCGCCGGGTCCGAAACGATGCCGCCCGGCGTCGCGATCACCGCGCGCGGATGGCGCCGGATCGCATCGTCGAGCGCGCGCTTTTCGTAGCGCCGGTACGCGGCCGGGCCGTACAGCGAATGGATCTCGACCAGGCTGCAGCCGGCGACCGCTTCGATGCTGCGGTTCAGCTCGACGAAGGGCACGTTCCAGCTCTCGGCGAGCATCCGTCCGAGCGTGCTCTTGCCGGCGCCGCGCAGGCCGATCAGCGCGATGCGCTGGCGCCGCGTCGCCTGGTTCGCCGGCGCGCCGAACAGCGTCGCCAGCGCCGAGCGCGCCTGCACCAGCTCCGGCTCGCTGCGGCCGTGCAGGAGCTCGCGGATCATCAGCCACTCGGGCGAGCTCGCGGTCTCGTCGCCGACCAGCTCGGCGAGCGTGCAGTCGAGCGCTTCGGCGAGCTGGCGCAGGAACTGCACCGACGCGTTGCCGACGCCCATCTCGACGTTCGCGAGATGCCGCTCCGAGACGCCGGCCGTCTTCGCGAGGCCCTTGCGCGTCTGCCCGCGGCGCAGGCGCAGCGCGCGCGTGCGCTCGCCGAGCGCGGCGAGGAACGGATCCTTCAGGTCCGGGTCGATACGGTCGGAGGTCGAGAGATCCAAGCTGAGCCTCTTCGGGTTTGCGCCGAGCATCTTCGCCCGAACGTGTGCGTTATAGTGCGGCCGTACATGCAACATATTACATCGAGTTCGCGAGGGAGTGCCAGCCGATGAACCCGCAGCCATCCGATTCCGCATCTTCCGGCCCGGCGCCCGGCGGCGAACTGCCGGAGCGCTTCAACGTCGCGGCGCATCTGCTCGACATCAATGCTGCGCGCGCCGACAAGCTCGCGTACATCGACGACGCCGGCTCGGTCACCTACGCCGAGCTCGACGAGCGCGTGCGGCGCTGCGCCGCCGGCCTGCACGCCCTCGGGCTGCGCTGCGAAGACCGCGTGCTGATCGTGATGCACGACAGCATCGACTTCCCGGTCGCGTTTCTCGGCGCGCTCTATGCCGGCATCGTGCCGGTGCCGGTCA
>JBDTXV010000332.1:0-3539 GCA_040006015.1 Caldimonas sp. | reverse complement strand
AGCGCAAGTCGCCGGTCGCGTTGCAGATGATGCGCGCGATCAAGCGCGCGCTCGACCCCGCGGGGCTGTTGAATCCGGGCCGGCTGCTCTGACGCCTTTCGCGCGTTTGCCTTTCGCGCGTTCGCGTGTCGCGCCTGGCGCATCTTTCACGTCTTTGGCGCCCTTCCCGTCGTTCGCCGCGCGGCTCGTCGCCCCGACCCGCGGGCCGGCCGCCTCGCCGAGCTTCGCGAGCACCGGCGTGTCGGCCGCTTCCAAGCTCGCTTCGCGGCGCAGCCAGGCGACGAAGGACTCGACCTCGGGCTTGCGCGCCGCGGCGGCCGAGCGCAGCAGGTAGTAGCTGCGCGGCGACGCGAGCGTCTGCCGGAACGGCGCGACCAGCTTCTTCTGCCGCAGCAGGCTGTCGATCAGCGGGCTGCGGCCGAGCGCGATGCCCTGCCCGGCCAGCGTCGCCTGGATCATCTGGTCGTACATCGAGAAATGAAGCACGCTCGCCGGCACGAGCCCTTCGAGCTTCAGCGCACGCAGCCACATCGCCCAGCTCTGCAGCACGCCGGCGGCGTTCGGCTCCATGTGCAGCAGCGTGTGATGGCGCAGGTCCTCGGGCTGCTTCAGCGGACGCGCCGGATCGCGCAACAGTCGCGGGCTGCAGACCGGAAAGATCACTTCGCCGAACAGCAGGTCGGCGTCGGTGCCGACGCCTTCGCGCGTGTGATAGCGGATCGCCAGATCGACGCCGTCGCGATGCAGGTTGACGAAATTGTTCGCGGCCGAGATCCGCACGTCGACGTCCGGATGGGCGGCGGTGAAATGGGCCAGGCGCGGAATCAGCCAGAGGCCGGCGAAGCCCGGCGTCGTCGTGACGACGACGGTGCGCGCCTCGGGCCGGCGCCGCAAGCGTCCGGCGACCTCGCGCAGCTGCGCGAGCACGTCGCCGACCGACTGGTACAGCGTCTGGCCTTCCTCGGTCAACTCGAGCGCGCGATGCAGGCGTCGAAAGAGGGCGAGATCGAAGTGTTCCTCGAGCGCCTGGATCTGCCGGCTGACGGCCGACTGCGTCAACGCGAGCTCGTCGGCCGCCTTCGTGAAGCTCAGCGTCCGCGCGGCCGCCTCGAACGCTTCGAGCTGGCTCAGCGGCGGCAGATCGTAATGGCGCATCGCGAACTTCCCGTGGGAATGACGAAACGGCCGCCCGCCGAACTCGCAGCGGTCGCTACTGGACCGGTCCCTTCAGCGCATCGGGCAGCGCGACCGCGACGACGTCGATGCCTTCCTCGCGCAAGGCCTCGGCGGCTTCGCGCGACGCCTGGCCGCGGATGCCGCGCTCCTCGACCTCGCCGTAATGGATGCGGCGCGCCTCTTCTGGAAAGCGTTCGCCGACGTCTTCGGTCGTCGCGAGCATGTGGCGCACCGCGCGCAGCCATTGCGACTGCTGCGCCGCCGGCGCTACGGGCAGTGCCGGCTCGGCACGCAGGTTCGACACGTTCAGGCGCGGCGCGCTCGGCAGCCGCTCAACTGCGCCGTCGCCGCAAAGCGGACACTGCACCAGGCTCCGTTGCTGCTGCGACTGGAAATCGTCTTCGGAATCGAACCAGCCTTCGAAGCGATGGTCGTTCGCGCAGCGCAGGTTCAGCACCTTCATCGGCGCATTATCGGCAACTCGGGCTCACGGCGCCGGTTGCCAGACGAGGGGCCAGCGGCCGGCGCGCCAATTCTGCAACCAACCGAGGCCGATCAGCGTCTTCGCGTCGGTCAGCTCGCCGCGCTGCGCCATCGCGTCGAGGTCGTCGGCGCTCGCGCTGCACAGGTCGAGGAACTCGCCGACGTCGAGTTTGCGTTCGCCGGCGACGAGGCCGCGCGCGAACCAGATTTCGATCGTCTCGTTCGAATAGGCGATCGCGTTGTTCAGCGCCCCTGCGCGGGCCCATTCGGCGGCGCGGTAACCGGTCTCCTCGATCAGCTCGCGGATCGCGCAGTCGAGCACCGGCTCGCCGGGATCGATCTTGCCGGCCGGAAACTCGAGCATCGCCCGCTGCATCGGATAGCGCCACTGCCGCTCCATCACGAGCCGGCCGTCGTCGAGCAGCGGCACGACCATCACGGCACCCGGATGAACGATGTATTCGCGGTGCGCGACCTGACCGTCCGGCAGGCGCACGCGGTCGCGCCGCACGTCGAGGAAGTCGCCGCGATAGACCTGCGTCGATTCGAGGCGGTGCTCGCGCAAGTGCGGATCGCCGGCTTCTCCCGGTGCGTCGCTCGCGCGCGGCAGGCCGATCGCCTCGCTCATGGGCGGCGCCTCAGATAACGCCAGACGAAGCCCGGAAATGCGAGGGTCAGGAACAGGCTCGCGAGCGCGGCGTAGAACTCCCAGCCCTGGCGCTGGACCTGCCCGAGCCGGGCCTCGAGCGCGAAGCCGAAGCCGAGCGTGGCCGCATACAGCACCAGCAGCTCGAACGCGCGCCAGCCGAGCGACTTCGGATCGCGCCGCGGGCCGACGACGAAGAGCCGCTCATTGACGAACGGCAGGTTCGCGGCGATCACGGCGAAGACGATGACCAGCCAGGCGGCGACCGAAAAGCTCATGCGGCGCGGTGCGGTCCGCGGCGAGCTCAGGTCGCGAGCGCGCGCACGATCGCCTGCGCGCAGACCGCCATCAGCCCGCCGGGCAGCACACCGAGCAGCAGCACCGCGGCGCCGTTGAACGACAGCAGCGCACGCACGTCGATCGCGGCCGCGAGCGGATGGGCGTCGACCGGATCGTCGAAGTACATCACCTTGACGACTCGCAGGTAGTAGTACGCACCGAGCAGCGACAGCACGACCGCGACGACCGAGAGCCAGATGTAGCCGCCGACGTTGGTCGAGACCAGCGACTGAAGCACCGCGAGCTTCGCGTAGAAGCCGACCGTCGGCGGGATCCCGGCGAGCGAGAACATGAAGACTGCCATCACTCCGGCGAACCACGGGCTGCGCCGGGCGAGGCCCTTGAAGTCGTCGATGTGCTCGGCCTCGTGGCCGTGCCGCGACAGCAGCATGATCATGCCGAACGTGCCGAGCGTCGTCAGCACGTCGGTGATGACGTAGAACAGCGACGAGCTGTAGCCGTTGCCGGCCGAGATCGTGTTGCCGGCGACGACCCCGGGGCAGAGGCCGAGCAGCATGAAGCCGACCTGCGCGATCGTCGAATAGGCGAGCATCCGCTTCAGGTTGGTCTGCGCGATCGCCGCGAGATTGCCGAGCAGCATCGACGCGACCGACAGCAGCACCAGCATCTGCTGCCAGTCGAGCGCCAGGCCGATCATTCCCTCGACCAGCAGCCGCAGCGTGATCGCGAAGGCGGCGAGCTTGGGCGCGCCGCCGACGAGCAGCGTCATGGACGTCGGCGCGCCCTGGTAGACGTCGGGCACCCACATGTGGAACGGCACCGCGCCGAGCTTGAACGCGAGCCCGGCGACGACGAAGACGGTGCCGAGGCTCAGCACGGATCGGTTGATCTGGCCGGTACCGATCGCCTTGAAGACCTCGCCGATCTCGAGCGA
>JBDTXV010000331.1:0-3552 GCA_040006015.1 Caldimonas sp. | reverse complement strand
CGCAACGCGAGGAAGTTGATGAAGACCAGCACCGCGCCGCTCGAGAACAGCATCAGCATCAGCGCGAACGCGGCGACGCCGTAGGCGTTGGCCGGCGCGACGGCCAGCAGCAACCAGCTGGCGCCGCAGATCGCGAAGCCGAGCACGAGGCAGGGTCCCGGCCCGATCCGGCGGCTGATGCGGTCGCCGAGCACGCTCGCGACGATCGTGCCGAAGCCCATCCCGGTGTAGCTGAGACCGACCGCCTGCTCGCTCAGGCCCAAAGTCCGCGTCGCGAACAGGATCTGCACGACCATCGCCGCCTGATGGCACATCTGCCAGACACCGACGACGACCGCGAGCGCGACGAGCAGAGGGTTGCGCGAGACGAAACGCACGCCGGCCTTCAGGTCGCGCCAGAAACGCCGCGCCGCCGGGACCGCCGCGTCGGGGGCGTGGCGCACCTCGCCAACGACGATGCCGCGCAGGATCGCGGCCGATGCGATCAGCAACACCGCGTCGACGAGCAGCGCGAGCGGCGCGCCAACGACCTTGATCAACGCGCCGGCCAGGCCCGGCCCGGCGACCTCGGCGCCCGAGGTCGCGAGCGCGTTCTTCGCATGCGCTTCGACCAGACGCTCGCGTGCGACGACCTGCGTCAGCACGATCTGCGCGGCGCTGCCGGCGACCGTGTAGACGGTGCCGATCAGCAGCCCGCTGACGTAGAGCCACGTCATCGACAGCCAGCCGAGCCACCACGCCAGCGGCACACTCGCGACGATCAGCGCGAGCACGCTCTCGCCGGCGACGTAGACCGGGAGCTTGCGGACGCGGTCGAGCCAGACGCCGGACGGCAGCGAAAACAGCACGAACGGCACGATCTCCATCGCCGTCAGCAGACCCATCTGCGTCGGGCTCGCGCGCAGCAGCACGGCCGCGGTCAGCGGCAGCGCCAGCATCGTCACCTGGCCGCCGAACGAGCTGATCACGATCGAGGTCCAGAGGCGTCGATAGGTCGCATCGCGCAGCAGGTCGCCGGCCGGCAACGCCAGGCGCGCGGCAAGTTTTTGCTTCGATTTCTGCAGCCACTTCATATTGCGGCCCACTCTTTCGTTCTCTCTGCGGCGGCCCGGAGGGCAACCGGCAAGGGTCTCGTGGACCCGGTACAGCGGAGCGAAGAGGGATATGGCTTCTTTCCGCTGATGTCTCAGCGGAGCTTCGGTGCGAAGCGAGCGCTGAGGGCTAGGGTGCCGCGAACGGGTGCCCGAGCACGCCGTTTGCACCGCCGCCGCGACGCGAACCGGCTCCCGCGGCCAGCCCACCGCGCGGGGCGGTGTTTCGAATGCTGGTGTGGAGGGTGTTCATCGGTTCGAGTCTTCTGGAGTCAGCGTGAACATCCTAGCAGCCGGGACGACCGGCGCGCAATACGGGCCGGCCCCGCGCGTTGCGTCGCGCCCACTCGGCTGCGCGGCGCAATGGCTCCGACCGCAGGGGTCGCGTCGAGGCGCGGCGCGCGCTTCCGCGGCGGCTCAACTGCGGTAGTCGGCGTTGATCTTCACGTAGTCGTAGCTGAGGTCGCAGGTCCAGACGGTCGCGGCGGCGGGGCCGCGGTGCAGGTCGACCCGCACCGTGATTTCGCTCTGCTTCATCACCCGCTGGCCGTCTTCCTCGCGGTAATCGGAATGGCGGCCGCCGTTCTTCGCGACGTGCACGTCGTCGAGGAACAGATCGATCGCGGTCTGCTCGAGGTCGTCGATGCCGGCGTAGCCGACCGCCGCGAGAATGCGGCCGAGATTCGGATCGCTGGCGAAGAAAGCGGTCTTGACGAGCGGCGAGTGCGCGATCGCATAGGCGACCTTGCGGGATTCGGCTTCGTGCCGGCCACCTTCGACGCGCACCGTGATGAATTTCGTCGCGCCTTCGCCGTCGCGCACGATCGCCTGCGCCAGTTGCTCCGACACCGCGACCACCGCGTCGCGCAGCACGATGCCGTCGGCCGAGCGCAGATCGGCGATCGGCGCATGGCCGGCCTTGCCGGTCGCGATCAGCACGAACGAATCGTTGGTCGACGTGTCGCCGTCGATCGTGATCCGGTTGAACGACTGGTCCGCCGCGTCGCGCACCAGCTGCTGCAGCGCGGCCGGCGCGATGGCCGCATCGGTGGCGACGAAGCCGAGCATCGTCGCCATGTTCGGCCGGATCATCCCGGCCCCCTTGCTGATGCCGGTGATCGTGACCGTCCTGCCGCCGATCTGCACCTGCATCGAAGCGGCCTTCGGCACGGTATCGGTCGTCATGATCGCCTCCGCCGCCGCGCTCCAGTTCGCGGCGCCCGCGTCGGCGATCGCCGCCGGCAGCCCCGCCTCGACGCGCTCGACCGGCAGCGTCTCCATGATCACGCCGGTCGAGAACGGCAGGATCTGCTCGGGCGCAACCCCGAGCCGGCGCGCCAACGCCGCGCAAGTCGAGCGCGCGCGGGCCAGCCCGTCGGCGCCGGTGCCGGCGTTCGCATTGCCGGTATTGACGAGGATCGCGCGAATCCCGGAACCCGCGGCCAGATGCTCCCTGCACAACTGCACCGGCGCCGCGCAAAAGCGGTTCGCCGTGAAAACGCCGGCGACGCAAGACCCTTCATCGAGCAGCACAACCGTCAGATCGCGCCGATTCGCCTTGCGAATCCCCGCCATCGTGGTGCCGAGGCGCACGCCGGGGACGGCGTGGAGATGGGTTGGAGGATGAAAGTTGACTGGCATGCAATGCTTCCAGAGAGAATCAGCGTCGATTGTAGAAATCGATACGGTTGAACGCGGCAAAAGTGCGCCTCTGATGATGTCGCGCAACACCGGCGGTCCGCTTGTCACGATCGCATTCAATCATGCATAGACTTCAAGGCATCAGCACGGTGCCGCGGCTCTCCCGACTACCAAATTTCTGCAACAGCAAACGTATTCATGCTCCCCTTTTTTATGGACCTGGTATCGCGCACCGATGAAGCGCGCCGTACGTTCGAAACGAACAGCAAGGTTCTCGACATTGTCGCGAACGGCTTGCCGGCTGAACGCTACCGACTGCTGTTGTTGGAGCTGTATCACGTCGTCTGGAACTTCAATCCAATTTGCGCGGCGGCAGCCAGCCGCATGTCAGATACGCATCGGCAAATTCGCTACTTCCTCTACGATCATATGAAAGAGGAGAAAGGTCATGAAGAGTGGGTACTCAACGACCTTCAGGCAGTCGGCGTCGGAGCGAGCCAAGCGCTAGAGTACGAACCCAGCCTCACGTTGCTGGGAATGAACGGCTATAACTATTGGGCGGCGGATCGAAGGCACCCCTGCGCAGTGCTGGGCATGATTTACGCGCTCGAGGTTGTGGCCTCCGTATACGGGGGCCCGATGACAACAGCGATCACTGAATCCCTGCTTCTTCAGGGAGATCGAGGAATTTCGTTCATCAGCTCGCACGCGACGATGGATGCGGAGCACATGGCCGAGCTACGGGTCGTTCTCAATACCCTGAAAGAAGACCACAGTGCTCAAACCGCAATTGTCGAATCGACAATCTTCAACTTCCACC